>NZ_JBPQTV010000062.1:0-24203 GCF_051386515.1 Streptomyces sp. URMC 123
GCCGAAGGCCGCTCGCCCCCGCCGGGGCCCCCGCCTCCGGGGGCGAGCGGCCTTCGGCCGGGGGAGCGGCCGAGAGCCGGCACGCCCGCCGGTTCGGCCTTCCCGTCGCGACCGCGCTCGTCATGGGAAACATCATCGGCGGCGGGATCTTCCTGCTCCCCGCCTCCGTCGCCCCCTACGGCACGATCAGCCTGGTGGCCTTCGGGGTGCTCACGCTCGGCGCCATCGCCCTCGCGCTCGTCTTCGGGCGGCTGGCCCGGCGGCACCCGCAGACCGGCGGCCCGTATGTGTACGCCCGTGAGGCGTTCGGCGACTTCGCCGGCTTCCTCGCGGCCTGGTCGTACTGGATCACCACCTGGGTGAGCAACGCCGCCCTCGCCGTGGCCGCCGTCGGCTATCTCGACGTGCTGCTGCCGGTCAAGCACAGCCTCGCCCTCACCATCGCCGCCGCTCTGCTGCTGCAGTGGCTGCCCGCCCTGGCGAACCTCGCCGGAACGGCCTACGTGGGCGCCGTGCAGCTGGTTTCCACCGTGCTGAAGTTCGCCCCGCTGCTCTTCGTCGCGATCGGCGGCCTGTTCTTCTTCGACGCCGACAACCTGGGGCCGTTCCACGCCACGGGCGGCAGCATGGCCGGCGCCGTCTCCGCCTCGGCCGCGATGCTGCTCTTCAGCTACATCGGCGTGGAGTCGGCGGCGGTCAGCGCCGAGGAGGTGCGCGACCCGCGCCGCAACGTCGGCCGGGCCACCGTCCTCGGCACGCTCGGCGCCGCCCTCGTCTATCTGCTGGGCACGCTCGCCGTCTTCGGCACCGTCGCCCACGAGAAGCTGCTCACCTCCACGGCGCCCTTCTCCGACGCGGTGAACGCGATGTTCGGCGGCTCCTGGGGCGGCACGCTGGTGGCCTGCGCGGCCCTGATCTCCATGGTCGGCGCGCTCAACGGCTGGACGCTCCTCAGCGCCCAGACCCCGTACGCCGCCGCGCGCGACGGCCTGTTCCCGGCCGTCTTCGCCCGCAAGCGCCGGGGCGTGCCGACCGTCGGTGTGCTGGTGACCGTCGTCCTGGCGTCCGCGCTCACCGTCTACAACTACACCGCCGGCACGGCGAAGGTCTTCGAGATCCTCGTCCTCGTCACCACCTTCACGGCCACCGTGCCGTATCTGCTGGCCACCGCCGCGCAGCTGTACTTCCTCGCGGTGGGGCGGCGGGAGAAGGTCAACCCGGGGCGCCTGGCCCGGGACACCGTCCTCGCCCTGCTCGCCTTCGGCTTCTCGATGTGGCTCGTCGCGGGCTCCGGATATGCGGCGGTCTACCAGGGCGTGCTGTTCCTGTTCTCCGGCGTGCTGGTCTACGCCTGGCTGAAGGCCCGCCGGGACCGCGCGGCCAGCGCCTGAACCAGGGGCACGGGCCCGATCCCGTAGGGCGCGCGTACGACCCGTACGGCGCGCGTACGGGTCGGCTCGTACGGTTCGTACGGGCGCGGGCGGCTCATCCGGTGGCACGCCGCCGCCGGATGGGCTCGCCGACCCGGTGCAGATGCCGCAGCGCCTCGCCGTACGAGGCGACGAGCCCCGTCTCGTGGTACGGGATGCCCAGCTCCGCACAGTACTGCCGCACGATCGGCCGGGCCCGGCGCAGATGCGGAGCCGGCATGCTCGGGAACAGATGGTGCTCGATCTGGTGGTTGAGGCCGCCGAGGGCGATGTCGGTGAACCGCCCGCCGCGGACATTGCGCGAGGTGAGCACCTGGCGGCGCAGGAAGTCGGGCCGCTCGTCGCCCGTGAACGTGGGCATCCCCTTGTGGTTGGGCGCGAAGGCGCAGCCCAGATACACACCGAACAGCGCCTGGTGGACGAGGAGGAACGCCAGCGCCTTGCCGGGGGAGAGCACGAGGAACAGCGCGGCCAGATAGCCGCCGATGTGCGCGAACAGCAGCGCCCCTTCCAGCGCTCGGTGCTTCAGATCGCGCGAGCGCAGCGCCCGTACGCTCGACACCCGCAGATTGAACCCCTCCAGGGTCAGCAGCGGGAAGAACAGATACGCCTGACAGCGCCCGATGAACCGGGGCAGCCCCCGGCTGGCCCCCGCCTGCCTCCGCGACCAGACGAGAATGTCCGGCGCCACGTCCGGGTCGAGGTCCTCGTGGTTGGGGTTGGCGTGGTGGCGGGTGTGCTTCTCCATCCACCAGCCGTAGCCCATGCCGAGGCAGAGGTTGCCGAACAGCCGGCCGCCGATCTCGCTCGGCCGCCGCAACCGGAACACCTGGCGGTGGGCGAGGTCGTGGGTGACCAGCGCGGTCTGGCCGAACACCAGCGCCATGAAGGCCGCGACGGCCAGCTGCCACCACGAGTCGCCGAGCGCGGCGAAGGCGCCCCAGCCGCCGGCGAGCGCCGCGCCGACGAGCGTGAGCCGCAGCGCGTAGTAGCCCGGGCGGCGCGCCATCAGCCCGGCCTCGGTCACCTGCCGGGCCAGCCGCGCGAAATCGCTCCCGCGCGCCCCCCGAACATCCGCCGGCCGTACGGGTTCGGTGCTTGTGATCGTCATGGAGCGAGTCTTCTCCCGGCCGCCTTCCGGCCCCAGCCGGTCAGCAGGCCCCTTCCTCCTGGTGCGGCCCTCCCCCGGACAGGGGTGGCAGCCCCCGGTCGGCCTGGCGAGGGCCGTGGCACCCGCCCCCGCCCGGCCCGGCGGTCGGCCTTACCTCTCACGTCATCGACGCCGCCCCCGGCCCCCGGCAGGGTGGAACACGGCAAGCACGTCCCGGCGCACTCCGGGGCGTGCGACCCGCGGCGCCCGCCCCCGGGCGCACCACTCACCAGTCGGAAGGTTGATCACCATGAACGCTGCCACGGTTCACGCCGCCGCTGTCGCGCGGTATCTGGAAGCCTGGAACGTCGCCGGGGACGAGGCGCGGGGCAAGGCCGTCGCGGCGGCGTGGACCGAGGACGGCGGGTACACCGATCCGCTCGCCCAGGTCGGCGGGCACGACGGCGTCACCGCGCTCATCGCCGGGGCCCGGGCGCGGTTCCCGGGGTTCACGTTCCGGCTCGCCGGGGAGGTCGACGGCCATCACGACATCGCCCGGTTCCGCTGGGAACTGGTGTCCGACTCCGACGGGTCGGCGCCCGTCGCCGGGTTCGATGTGATCGAACTCGCCGAGGACGGGCGGATACGGCAGGTGTACGGGTTCCTGGACCGCTGGCCGGAGGCGTAGCACCACCGGCCCGCGCACGCGCCCGCGCACGCGTACGGGCTCGGGCTCGGGCTCGGGCGGTCAACGGTCGCGGAGGTAGCGGGCCGTCTCCGGGTCGGCCGGGACGAAGGTCTCGATGGCCAGCTCGGAGACGGTCACGTCCATGGGGGTGTTGAACGTGGTGATGGTCGACAGGAACGACAGCACCCGTCCCTCGCGCTCGATCCGCATCGGCAGCGCGAACGGCGGCCGCCCCTCCGCTGCTTCGGAGCCCGCCGCCTCCGCCCCAGCCAGGTCCGGCCCCGCGTCCGCCAGGTCCGGCCTCGCGCACGGCGCGACCGGATACCCGCTCACCTCCTCGTACAGCTCCCGCAGCCGCGGGGACCGCACCAGCGCGATCTGCCGCTCCATCTGGGCGAGCAGTTCGCCGCGCCACGCGCGCAGATTGCGAATGCGGGGCGCCAGCCCCTCCGGGTGCAGCGTGATCCGCATCGCGTTCACCGGAGGCTCCAGCAGGTGGCCGGCCACCCCCTCCAGCAGCATGGCCACGCCCCGGTTGGCCGCCAGCACGTCGTAGACCCCGTCCACCACCAGCGCCGGAAAGGGCTCGTAGCCGGTCAGCAGCCGGTCCAGGCAGCCGCGCAGGCCGGCCATCGCCGGGTCGTCCACCGGCGTCTGCGGGTAGTGCGGCGCGTGGCCGGCCGCCAGCAGCAGCGCGTTGCGCTCGCGCATGGGCACCTCCAGCCGCTCCGCCAGCTTCAGCAGCAGCTCCGCGCTGGGCCGCGACCGCCCGGTCTCGATGAAGCTGATGTGCCGGGCGGAGGAGTCGGCGAGCAGGGCCAGGTCGAGCTGGCTGAGCCGGCGCCGCTCCCGCCAGACGCGCAGCAGGGGCCCGACGCCGGTCGCGGCCGGCAGACGCTCCGGCGGAAGCACAGCGGTCATGCGCCGACCCTAACGGGGCGTCTCCCAGCGCGGGGTGCCACCCCCACCGGGCGCCGCCCCGCCCGGAGCGTGGCCCTCACCGGGCGGCGCCCCGGGCGGGGCATGACGACAAGCACTCAGCCGAGGTCGAACGCGTTCGGCAGCCCCAGCCGGTAGCGCGTCTCGTCGTGCCGCTTGAGCGCCTCGAACTCCGGCGCCCGGTACAGCGGCGTCACCGAGCACCGCTCCGCGTCCGACCCCGTACGGTCGAGCAGTGCGTTCACCGCCTGGCGCGCCGAGGCGTTGGCGCCCTCCATGGTCGCCAGGTCGACGTCGACCGTGACGTAGTCGCCGGCCAGGAACAGATTGGGCACCGCGGTGTGCGCGGTGGGCCGGTTGAACCAGGTGCCGGTGGGGTGGATCAGCAACTGTTCGTCGTTGCTCGCCCGCGGGGTGCCCAGGTCCTGGACGGCCGGGTCCAGGAACCAGGAGTGCAGCGCGGTGTCGCGCAGCACCGTGCGGCCCGTGTCGTTGAGCCCCGCCTTGAGCTGGGCCCACACCTCGCGGGCGACCTCCTCGCGGGTGCACTGCTTGGCCGGCTTGCCGTAGAGGATGCCCGGCTTCTCCCACTCGGAGACGTCCACCGAGAAGCACTCGCGGACCTGGCCGTCGCCGTAGTCGCTCGGGAAGTCGCGCTCCTTCCAGTACTGTGCCTGGCCGACCGAGGTCAGCGACCACGGCGAGTCGAGGTGGTTGACGTGCCCGTGCACCACGGGCGTCGGCTCGGTCAGATAGAACTGGATGCCGGTCATCCAGTCGGTCTGCAGCCGGTCGGTCCGCCCCAGCTGCGGGTCGGCGGCGCGCAGCGCCGGCCCCCAGGTGCGGCGGGCGTGCTCGACCGGCATCGCGCAGATGTAGTGGTCGGCGGTGACCGTGTGACGGGTGCCATCGGCGCGGCTGACGGTGGCCCCGGCCACCCGGCCGTCCGCGTACGGCAGGTCCGTCACCGTCGCGCCCAGCTCGAAGCGCACCCCGAGCCCGCGCAGATGCCGCACCCAGGGGTCGATCCACGCCTCGTTGGTGGGCGCGTCGAGGACGCGGTCGGGCTCGCCGTCGGCGCCGCGCCCCAGCACGTTGAAGATGAACGCCTCGAAGCAGTTGGCGACCGTACGGGTGCTGGCCACCTCCGCCTTGGTGGCGATGATGTTGCGCGTTATGCCGATGGCGAGCAGCCGCTGGTACTCCTCCGACATCCGGGCCGCCCTGACGAACGTCCACCAGGGGGTGCGCTCCCACACCTCCAGGCGCCGCTGCTCGCAGCTGGTGAGGAAGACCAGTACGCGGTTGGCGAAGTAGGTGACCTCGTGGGCCGGCAGCCGGGTGGCGGTGAGCAGCAGGCCGGTGATCGCGCGGAGCAGCTCGTCGGGGGTGAGCAGCTCCGGGGGCGTGCCGACGGTGCCGAAGGGCAGCCGGATGTCCTCGCGGCCGATGCGCGCGAAGAGCACCTCGGTGGAGGCGACGAGATTGTCGTGACACCCGTTCGGGTTACCGGGGAAGGGGATGCGGCGGAGGGTGTCGGGCAGGTTCTGGTAGAAGCCGGGGATGAAGCGGAAGCCGTGTTCGCCGGGGAGCGGTCGGCGGCCTCCGGTCGCGCTGTCCGGTACGTCGATGCTGCGCGCCTTGCCGCCCAGCGCCTTGCGCTCGTAGACGGTCACGGCGAAGCCGCGCTCCGCCAGCTCGTGGGCGGCGGTCAGGCCGGCGACCCCGCCGCCCAGTACGGCCACGGTCTGCCGTGCCGCGCCCGCTCGGCCGGTCCCGCCGCGGTTCCCGGGGCCGGTACGGGGTCCGTCGGCTCTTCGGGGCGCGGCGGCCGCCGTACCGCCCAGCGCCGCCGTACCGCCCAGCGCCGCGGCGCCGGCGACGAACGCCCGCCGCGTCCCACCCGTGTCCATTCGGTCCATTCGGCACCCCTCACCCGTCGGCACATCGCCGTGTCCGGCGGCGCAGGAGCATAGGAGTACCGCACCCAACGCGGTAGTGGGCCCCTGACGCACCCGTGCATTGGCTCGAATCCGACCACGGCGGGTGGCAGGGTGGACGCGACACCGGCACCGATACCGGCATCGGCGGCGGCACGGACGGAAGGCGGCCTTCTCATGGCACCGGAACCGCTCTCGCGGCAGGAGATCCAGACCGCGCTGAAGGACCTGCGCGGCTGGTCCTTCGACGACAACAAACTGACCCGGACATTCACCTTCGAGGGGCACCTCGCGGCGGCGGCGATCGTCGGTCAGATCGCCCGCGTCCAGGATCACCGGGACCACCACGCGGACCTGACGCTCAGTTACGACAAGGTGACGGTGGCCGTGAACACGCACAGCGTGGGCGGCCGGGTCACGGAGCTGGACGTGGACCTGGCACGGCGGATCGAGGAGCTCGTCGAGGAACACGGGGTCGGGCGCGAATCCTGAGGAGGGGGCTCGCGGCCCCTGTCCCTCGCTCGCCCGTTCGTCCCATCACCCTGGAGCGGCCCAGCATGACGACCACAACCGGCACGGATGCCGAAGCCGGGACCGGAACCACAACCACAACCGGAACAGCGACCGGCGTCGACGCCCCGGGCGCGCTCGGCATCGACGCCCGCGACATCGAGGCGGCCGCGGGCCGGATCGCCGGCCGGGTGCGGCCCGTGACCGCCGCCCCGCTCGACGACGGCGCCCTGCCCGGCGGCCCGGCCTGGCTGGCACTGGAGTTCATGCAGCACACGGGCAGCTTCAAGGCCCGCGGCGCGCTCAACTTCACCGTCGCGCACCTGGCGGAGGGGGCCATGCCGGAGGCCGGCGTGGTGATCGCCTCCGGTGGCAACGCCGGGCTCGCCTGTGCCTGGGCCGCGCGCGACGCGGGCGTGCCGGCCACGGTGTTCCTGCCCACGACCGCGCCCGCCGTCAAGGTCGACCGGCTCCGCACCCTGGGCGCGGACGTGCGCCGGGTGGGCGCCGAGTACGCCGAGGCGCTGGACGCCTCCCGCGCCTTCGCCGCCCGCACCGGCGCCGTCGAGTCGCACGCCTACGACCATCCCCTGATCGCCGCCGGCGCCGGCACCCTGCTGCCGGAGGTCGTCCGGGCGGTGCCGGGCGGGGTGGACACGGTCGTCGTCGCGGTGGGCGGCGGCGGGCTGTTCGCCGGCGTCGCGACCGCCGCGGCGGCCCACGGCATCGGTGTGGTCGCCGTCGAACCGGCCGGCTGCCGCGCGCTGAACGCCGCCCTGGAGGCCGGCGCGATCGTGGACGTCGACGTCGATTCCGTCGCCGCCGACTCGCTGGGTGCCCGCCGTGTCTCCGCCATGGCCCTCGCCGCGGCCCGGCAGCCGCACGTCACCTCCGTCACGGTCGACGACGGCGCCGTCGTCGCCGCCCGCCGGGCGCTGTGGGACCACCGCCGGCTCGCCGTCGAACACGCCGCCGCCACCGCCCTCGCGGCGCTCACCACCGGCGCGTACACCCCCGCGCCCGACGAGCGCGTCGCGGTCGTCCTCTGCGGGGCGAACACCGACCCGAGCGACCTGGTTCGAGCGACCTGATCCGGCGCGGGCCGTCGTAGCGAACCCGCTCCCCGCGCACGCTGCCGATCATGCTCCCCGTACACGCCGCCGCACCGCCACCCGCACACGGCGGGCGGCGGCGCGGCGATCGAACAGCCGGCGGTCGCAGGGCCGTCGACAGCGACCTCGGCGGAGAGCCGACGATGGGGCCCGACGACGGGGGGGGGCCGGCTACGTGGGTCCGGCTACGGGCGGATCACACCGAGCGTGTACGCGCCCGACCCGTCGTACGCGTGCACGCGGTAGCGGTAGCGCCCCGCCGTGCCGTTGTGGTCGACGCTCTCGTCGGGGCCCTCACTCGTGCTCTCGGCCACCGTGGTCCAGGCCGAACCGTTCCACTTCTGGAGGTACAGGTCGAAGTCCACACCGTCCGGGCCGTCGAGGCAGCCGCGGTGCGTCCCGCTGGCGGTGGTCTCGTAGTACGAGCCGTTGGGCTGGTAGACGTTCTGCCCGCTGGTCAGGTCACCGGTGTACTTCTCCTTGGAGTCCTGGCAGCCGGCCGGCGGCTCGGGGTCGCCGCCGCCTTCGGTGACCAGGCTGAGCCCGTAGACGCTCAGCGCCTCGTTGACCGGCTGGTAGTAGGTCGTACCGCCGGAGCGGCAGTTGCCGGAGCCGCCGGAGGTCATGCCCTGCGCCTGGTCGCCGGAGATGAACGAGCCGCCGGAGTCGCCCGGTTCGGCGCAGACGTTGGTGCGGGTCACCCCGGTGATGGTGCCCTGGGGGTACGTGACGCTGGTGTTGTGCTGCTGGATCGTGCCGCAGTGCCAGCCGGTGGTCGAGCCGGAGCGGCAGACGGAGGAGCCGACGGGGGCCTGGGTCGAGCCGCGCACGACGACGTTGGCGCCACCCGGTCCCTTCACCCAGGGCCGGGGCGTCCAGTTGCTGTTGACCGCGACCCAGGCGTAGTCGTTGCCGGGGAAGGACGACCCCTGGAAGCTGCCCATGGGCTGCTGGTTGTGGCCGGTGACGGAGTCGCCGGGCCGGCCGCAGTGCCCGGCGGTGACGAAGCCGCCCTGCGTGCCCCGGGTCACCGAGAAGCCCACCGAGCAGCGGGAGCGGCCGTTGATGTAGTACGCCTCCCCGCCGCGCACGTCGTAGTACGGGCGCGGGCTCTCGTCGGAGCGCACCACGCGCACGGCCTCGCGGTCCGCGCCGCTGGCGGCGACGAAGGCCGCGGCGGCCCCCGGCTCGGGCGACCGCACGACCACGCTGTTGCTCGTCACGTCCACGTACCAGACGGGCGCCGCGCCGGGCGCCTTGCGGTGGGCGGCGCGGTCCAGGGCGGCCTTGGTGGCGGTCAGTTCCTTCAGGCTCCGGTCGACGACCACCGGCCGGGCCCCGGCGGTCTCGATGGCGCGGACGGCGCCCCGGTCGGTGGTGGCGACCGTCAGAACTGCGGTCGGGCCGGCGGCCCAGGCGCCGCCGAACCGGTCGCCGAGGGCGCGGCGCAGCGCCGCCTCGACCGGGGCGGCGGCGCGTTCGTTGGCGAGCCGGGCCTCGGCCTCGGCGGCGGTGAGGCCGAGGTCGCGCCGCAGGGCCTCGAGAACCCCCGGCGGGGTGTCGGGAACGGTCCGGCCGTCCGCCGCGGGCGCCCCGGCGGCGGCGGTCCGGCCGGCGGCCGGGGCGGTGTCCTGAGCGGTGGACCCCGCCGGGCTGAAGGCCGTGAGGCTGAGGGCGGCGATCGCGGTGGCGCAGCAGCTCGCGAGCACGCCACGTCTACGGAGCAGGAGCATGGAGTGTCTCCTTGTCGTGGGGGTGGCGACACCGTAGCCGCGCCCGCACTGGACGTGAACCTGTCAATCACTGTCGGCTCCGTCCTGTCGTGGCGTTATGTCGCCGTGCCGAACGGCAGGAGAGCCGCCGCCCCCGCCGCCCGCCCCCGGTCCGCGAGCCACTCCCGATAGCTGTCGCTGCGCCGTACGGCCTCGGCGTGCGCGGCGCGGGCCAGCTCCACCACGGCGGCCGCGCCCCGGGCGGCCGGCGCCTCCGGATGCCAGCCGATCAGATGCCGCCAGCTCAGCGGCGCGCCCGCGATCGGCCGAGTCACCACCCCGGGCGTCGGGGGGAAACTGGCCCGGCACAGCCCGACCGCCCGCCCCACCCGCACCAGGTGCACGCACGAGGACACATCCGTCTCGAACACCGACCGGGGCATGAACCCGGCGCGCGCACAGGCCGTCTCGAAGCACTCCGCGAAGCAGCCCTCGCCCGGCACGTCCGTCCAGCACTCCTCGGCCAGCTTGCCCAGCGCCAGTTCGCGGTTTCCGGCGAGCCGGTGGTCCTCGGGCAGCATCACGAACACCGGGTCCACCCCGACCGTGCGCCACACCAGCTGGTCGGCGGCCGGGGGAGCGCTCTGCCCGCACGCGCCGACGAGGGCGAAGTCCAGCCGCCCGGCGACGACCAGATCCGCGATCTCCCGCACGGACCAGGAGACATAGGTGCTCACGGAGGCGGCCGGATGGGCCCCGGCCAGCCCGTCCACCAGGGCGCCCAGCAGGGGGCCGTGGGTGCCGCCGAGGCGGTGGCGCGCCACCCGGCCCTGGCCGTTGGCGAACCGCACGGCCTCCTCCTGGAGCTCGCGCACCGCCGGCAGCAGCACGCGGGCCCGCTCCAGGACCAGCTCACCGAGGAGCGTGGGGCGCGCGCCGGTGCGGTCCCGCTCGAACAGCGGGCCGCCCAGCGCCCGCTCGATCCGCTTGAGCTGGGTGCTCAGCGCGGGCTGTGCCAGGCCGAGCGCGGCGGCGGCGCGGGTGAGGCTGCCCGCCTCCGCGATGGCCCTGATCGTCTTGAGATGGCGCAGCTCCAGCTCCATGTCCCGGAACGTACGGCCGGGGCTCAGGAGGCGGCAATACACCGGGAGGGCTCCGGTGCCCTCGGGGGCGTCGGAAGCGGACCTGTCGTCACCGGGGCCACCGCCCCGTGGTCACCGCCGGAGCCGGGCCACCGCCGCCCGCGCCGCCCGCCCGAGACGGCGGGCGGCCGCCCGGCGCCCCCTTCAGGCGTCGCCGAACGTCTCCGGGTCCGGGCCCAGCCGCGTGCCCGCGTCCATCCCGGCGATCGCGGCGAGATCCGCCTCGTCCAGCTCGAAGCCGAAGACGTCGATGTTCTCCCGGATGCGCGCGGGCGTCACCGACTTGGGGATCGCCACCTGGCCCAGCTGCAAATGCCAGCGCAGGACGACCTGCGCCGCCGTGCGGCCGTGCTTCTCGGCGACCTTCCGCACCACGGGCTCCGCCAGCAGCCCCTTGCCCTGGCCCAGCGGGGACCACGCCTCGGTGACGATGCCGTGCTCGGCGTGGTACGCGCGCGCCTCGCCCTGCTGGAACCACGGGTGCAGCTCGATCTGGTTGACGGCCGGCACCACGGAGCTCTCCCGGATCAACCGCTCCAGGTGCGCCGGCCGGAAGTTGGAGACGCCGATGGCCCGCGCCCGGCCGTCGGCGTACACCTTCTCCAGCGCCCGCCAGGTGTCCACGAAGGCGCCGCGCGAGGGGACCGGCCAGTGGATGAGGTACAGATCCACGTACTCCAGACCCAGCCGCTCCAGCGAGGCGTCGAAGGACCGCAGCGCCGCGTCGTACCCGTGGCAGTCGTTCCACACCTTGGTGGTCACGAACAGCTCCGAGCGCGGAATCCCGCACTCCGCGAGCGCTCGGCCGGTGCCCTCCTCGTTGCCGTACGCCGAGGCCGTGTCGATGCTGCGATAGCCGGCCGCCAGCGCCGCGCCCACCGCCTCGCGCGCCTGGTCGTCCGGCACCTGCCAGACGCCGTAGCCCAGCTGCGGCATCCGCACGCCGTTGTTGAGGGGGATGAAGGGAACCTCGCTCACGTACTGCCTCCGTGACCTGGGCCGATACCCGCCCGTCGGCGGCTCACGGCCGTGGAATGCGTCCGTGGCCCAGCATAGGCGGGGCGTTCGAAAGGCCCGCCGAGCCCGCGCGCCGTGGGCGAGCCGGAGACCCGCCGCCCGGGGCGGAGGGGCGTCACGGGTGGTACAGCGCCTCCACCTCCGCCACGTACGCCTGCTCGATCGCCTTGCGTCTGAGCTTGAGCGACGGCGTCAGCAGTCCCTGCTCCTCGGTGAAGGGGGCGGCGAGGATGCGGAAGGTGCGGATCGACTCGGCCTGGGACACCCGCGCGTTGGCGGTCACCACGGCGCGGCGTATCTCCGCCTCCAGCGCCGGGTCGCGCACCAGGTCCGCCGGCGGCAGCGGCCGCTCGCCGCGCATGTGGAACCAGTGGGCCACCGCGTCCGGGTCCAGGGTGACCAGGGCCGCGACGTACGGCCGGTCGTTGCCCACCACCAGGCACTGGGCGACCAGGGGATGCGCCCGGACCCGCTCCTCCAGCGGCAGCGGGGACACGCTCTTGCCGCCCGAGGTCACCAGGATCTCCTTCTTGCGGCCGGTGATGGTCAGATAGCCGTCCGCGTCGAGCGCCCCCAGGTCGCCCGTGGCGAACCAGCCGTCGCGCAGTACGGCGTCGGTCCCCCGGGGGTCGTTGAGGTAGCCGTGGAAGACATGGCCGCCGCGCAGCAGCACCTCGCCGTCCTCCGCGATCCGTACGGCCGTGCCGGGCAGCGGCGGGCCCACCGTGCCGAAGCGGGTGCGGCCCGGCGGGTTGGCGGTGGCCGCGGCGGTCGACTCGGTGAGACCGTACCCCTCGTAGACGGTGACGCCCGCCCCGGCGAGGAACAGCCCGAGCCGGCGGTCCATCGCCGCCCCGCCCGACATCGCGTGGCGCGCCCGGCCGCCGAGCATCTCGCGCACCCTGCCGTAGACCAGCCTGTCGTAGAGCTGGTGCTGGACGCGGAGCGCGGCGCCGGGCCCGGGCCCCGTGCCGAACGCCTTGCGCTCCAGGGCCTCGGCATGGCGGACGGCCACGTCGACGGCCTTGTCGAACGGGCCGAGGCGGCCCTCGGCCTCGGCCGCCCGCCGCGCCGCCTGGAAGAGCTTCTCGAAGACATGGGGCACGGCCGCGACGAACGTGGGGCGGAACGCGGCGAGGTCCGGCAGCAGGACGGACGCCGCCATGCTGGGCTGGTGGCCGACGCGCACCCCGCCGCGCACCGCCGCCACCTGCACCACGCGGCCGAACACATGGGCGAGCGGCAGGAAGAGCAGGGTGGCCGCCTCCTCGCCCGGCCCCGCGGCGAAGACCGGCTGCCAGCGCGCCACCAGCGTGTCCGCCTCGAACATGAGGTTCGCGTGGGTGAGCACACAGCCCCTGGGCCGGCCCGTGGTGCCCGAGGTGTGGATGACGGTGGCGGGGGAGTGGGGCGTGACCGCCAGCCGGTGCCGGTGCACCACGTCCTCGTCGAGCCGCTCCCCGGCCCCGGTCAGTTCGGCCACCGCCCCGGCGTCGAGCTGCCAGAGCCTGGACAGCCGCGGCAGCCGGTCGATGACCGAGCCGATCGTCATGGCGTGTCCCTCGTCCTCCACGACACAGGCCGAGACATCGGCGTCCCGCAGCGTCCACAGCACCTGTTCGGTGGCGGCGGTCGGGTAGACGGGCACCGGCAGGGCACCGATCGACCAGAGGGCGAAGTCGAACAGCGTCCACTCGTAGCGGGTGCGGGAGATGACGGCGACGCGGTCGCCGAACCGTATCCCCTCCGCCAGCAGCCCGCGGGCCAGGGCCAGGACCTCGTCCCGGAAGCCGGCCGCGGTCACTCCCCGCCACCGCCCGTCCTCGCCCCTGCGGCTGAGCACCACCGCTCCCGGGTCGGCGGCGGCACGGTCGAAGACGGCGTCCGCCAGGCCACCGGCCTGGGCCGCCGTCACCACAGGGGGGACGGTGAACTCGCGCAATGCCTCGCTCCTCGCGTCCTTCGCACAGGGGCGCCGACCGTACCCGATCGACGGCGTGCGCGGGGAGTGCTCCCGGGCATTCGACCGAAGCGGCATATGCGCTGGTCAGCCCCGGCGTTACGGGAGCCGGCCGGGCTCTGTCCGGTCGCGGTGTCTCGTCGTGGTGCTCAGCCCCGCCGCCGCACCTCGTCCAGCGGCAGCCACAGCACGGTGTCCCGGTCGGCCGCGGCGCCGGACCGTGGGGCGTCGGCGCCCGTGGGGCCCGGCCGCGCGGCATCGGAATCCGCTTCCTCGGAGTCGGCGGCGAGCGCGTCGCGCGGGTCCTCCTCCAGCTCCGCGTCCGACAGCGCCCTGCTGTACACCCGCACCTCGTCCAGGACGCCCGCGAAGTGCGCCCGGTTGTCCATCCCCTCCCCGAGGTGCACCCCGAACGGAGAGTTCGAGCTGACCGAGCCGGGCACGTCCGGCGCGCTGAACGCCTCGTCGTCCACCATGAGCGTGAGCACACCGCCCGAGCGGCGCAGCACCAGGCGGTGCCAGTCCCCGTCGTTGTACGCCTCGTCGGAGTGGACCACGGCGGTCGCGGCGGGGGAGCGGCCGTCCACCGCGGTGATCCGCCCGGTGATCCTGCCCTCCCCGGGCTCTCCGGTCAGGGTGACCTGAGGCTGTTTCAGCCCCGTGCCGCCCAGGGAGAGGAAGGGCTGCTCGCCCCGGTCCGCGTCGTAGCGGAACCACAGGACGGCGGTGAAGTCGCGGGTGCCCAGCCGCAGCCCGTCGTGGTACGGCAGCCGCACCCCGTCGTCGTCCCCGTCGAACGCCAGTGCCCTGCCGAACGGGCTGCCGACCTGCCACGCCCCGCCCAGCACCGCCGCGTTCCCGCCGCCCGGCGCCCGGTCGGGGGTGGTGGGGTCCGGTCCGCGCCGGCCGCCGAGCCAGGACTCGGTGAACCGCGCGAACCTGATCTCCTCCCGGGAGTCGGTCCGCCCGGCCTCGTACAGCAGCCCGATCCGGCCCGGGGAGACGTTCACCATGTCGGAGTAGCCCGACCAGTCGGTGGTCACCACCTTGCCGCGGTCCAGGCTCTCCCAGGTGCGGCCCTCGTCGTACGAGGAGCGCACCATCATGGTGCGCCGGCGGTCGGGGTCGCCGGGCGCCGAGAACAGCATCCGCGAGCCCCCCGCTCGCCCCGCCTCCGGCAGGGCGAGCACGGCGCCCTGGACCTGCGGGGTGTACAGGTCGGGGAGGGCGCGGAACCGCTCGGCGAACGTGCGGCCGCCGTCGCGGCTGACCGCGTGGGTGCGGTGTCCGAGGTCCGTGCCGTCCTGCTCCCGCCCGTTGACGTAGACGGAGCCGTCGCGGCGCTCGGCCACGGTCAGTTCGGACGGCTTCTGCCGGAAGCCGCCGTCGGCGGCGATCGGCCAGGTGTCCAGCGCGCCGAGACGCCAGGTGGCGCCGCCGTCGTCGCTGTGCACCAGCGCCGCGTGGTTGGCGGTGATGCGGTCGCCGTCCCAGCTCTCGGCGTTGATGCCGAAGACCAGCCGCCCCGCGTGCGGGCCGCGGGTGAGCTGGATGCCGTGCACCGGCCCGGTGGCGTACCAGGTGCCCCACTCGGGCCGGCGGATCGAGCCGGTCAGGTCCCGCGGCCGGGACCAGGTGGCGCCCGAGTCGTCGCTGTACTGGACGTGCGGGGTGCGGTCGCAGGGCACCTCGCACGGCCGGGAGTCCGCGCGCCCCTCGTTGTACGTGGTGGCGAGCACGATCCGGCCGGTGCGGGCGTCGACGACGGGCGCCGGGTTGCCGTGGGTGTCGCCGAGCCCCCGGTCGACCACCTGAAGGGGGCCCCAGGTGCGGCCGCCGTCGGCGGATCGTTTCAGTACGAGGTCGATGTCGCCCGCGTCCCCGCAGTTGTCCACCCGGCCCTCGGCGAAGGCGAGCAGCGTGCCGTCCACCGCGCGGACCACCGCCGGAATCCGGAAGCAGGTGTAGCCCGCTTCCCGGGCGGGGTCGAACAGAACCTGCTGGTCGAACTCGGGGGGCGGAGCCGGGACCGCCGCGGGTGGCGGGGCCGCCGGGGCCGCCGCGGGTGCCGAGGCCGCTGACGGTGCCGAGGTCGCTGTCGAGGCCGGCGAGGCCGCCGCGGGCCCGGTGGCGAGCGAGGCCGGCAGGAACGGGAGGGCGGCCGCGGTGAGCATCGCCGAGACGCGGCGCCGGCCGAGGCGGAGGTGGCGGCCGAGGCCGAGGTGGAGGAGGCCGGGGCGGGGGTGGAAGCGGGAATGTGTGCGGGCATCGAACGTCAAGAGTCGGACCTGCCCTTCGCGGGGGTCTGGATCTGGACATCCGGACATCCGACGTCCGGTTATCAGAGCGCAGAAGTTACTCGACTCCCACTCGCCGTCACAAGAACCCTGCGTGACATTGCGGTGACTCACCGCGTTCGAGGGGTCGGCTGCGGGGGGTGCGGTGCGCCGTCTGGCCGACAGTCGATCGGGCGTCCGTGTGCGGAGGGGGGCGTGCCGCGCGGCACGCGCCCGGCGGAAGACCGGGGCCGGGGCTTCGCGGACGCGGCCTAGCGCTCGAAGGCGACGCGGTCCTCGCCCGCGTACACGTTCATGGAACCGCCGCGCAGAAAGCCGACCAGGGTCAGCCCGGTCTCGGCGGCCAGGTCCACCGCGAGCGACGACGGCGCCGACACCGCGGCCAGCACCGGCACGCCCGCCATCGCCGCCTTCTGGGCCAGCTCGAACGACGCCCGCCCGGAGACCAGCAGGATCGCGTCGGCCAGCGGCAGCCGGCCCTGCCGGAGCGCGCGCCCCACCAGCTTGTCGACGGCGTTGTGACGGCCGACGTCCTCGGCCACCTCCAGCAGCGCCCCCGACCCGTCGAACAACGCCGCCGCGTGCAGTCCGCCCGTCCGGTCGAACACGCGCTGCGCGGCCCGCAGCCGGTCGGGCAGCGCCGACAGCAGCTCGGGCGTCACCCGCACCGGGCGCCGGGGGTCGCCGACCGGCCAGCGGGCGGTGGTCCGCACCGCGTCCAGGCTCGCCTTGCCGCACAGCCCGCAGGAGGACGTCGTGTAGACGTGGCGCTCCAGGGCGATGTCCGGAACGGGCACCCCCGGCGCGAGGCGGACGTCCACCACGTTGAACGTATTGGAGCCGTCCTCCCGCGCGCCGGCGCAGTAGACGACGGAGGCGAGCTCCTCGGCCGCCCCCAGGACGCCCTCGCTGACCAGGAAGCCGACGGCGAGCGCGAAGTCGTCGCCCGGGGTCCGCATGGTGATGGCCAGCGGCTTGCCGTTCAGCCGGATCTCCAGGGGCTCCTCGGCGACCAGCGTGTCCGGGCGGGCGCTCACCGCCCCGTCCCGAATGCGCAGCACGCGCCGGCGCTCGGTGACCCGTCCCATCGCCGCTCCCTCACGCCCCTGGTCGAAAGAATGCCCGAAAAAGCAGAAAACCCCACGTGAAGTGGGGTTTCTCAGCTGGTGTCCGAGGGGGGACTTGAACCCCCACGCCCGATAAAGGGCACTAGCACCTCAAGCTAGCGCGTCTGCCATTCCGCCACCCGGACCAGGTGTCTCGCCCCGGTTTCCCGCGGCGACATGGATAACGATACCAGGGGTTCGAGGTGGCTTTCACCTGCGTTCCCCACGGTCAGGGCGGTGGTGGGGGGCCACCCGCCCGGTCCGTGCCGGGACCGGGCGGGTGGCGGGCAGCGGTCGGAGCTGGCCGTGTTCGAGCCGCTGCGTACGGTGAGGCCGGCGGCGGTCAGCCGGGGATCAGGGTGGCGAGGAACGCCTTCGGCGGGCCCGCGTTGCCCGCCGCGTCGATCGTGCGGTACTCGACACGGTGCGTGCCGTACTCGGGCGTCGCGTCGTCCCAGGGGACCAGGCGCGGGGTGCCCAGCTTGCCGTAGACGAGATCGTCGATGACTGTGCCGCCCGGAGTGAAGCGGAACGGGGCGTTCGCGTCCGTCGGCCAGCCGTAGTACGTGTACCAGCCGTCGCCGTTCACCCGGAACTGGGTGACCACCGAGCCGTCGTGGTCGTCGCGCGCGGTGAGCTTCATGGTGAACGGGCCGTCGTAGACGTACTCCACCGGCCTGCCCGGCCGCACGATCGTGCGCAAGGGCCGGGAGAGCTGGTACGCCGCCGTGGCCGGGGTCGCGTCGACGGTCCAGGTCAGCACCTGGCCGGTGCCGGCGATGCGGGCGGTGAGGGTGTGGTCGCCGGCGCGCAGCGGCACGGCGGACAGGTCCAGGTCGCGGTCGTTGCCCGGGTTGGCGACCGGCCGTCCGTCGATCTCCCAGCGCACCGCCGGGACGCGGTCGGCGGGGTGGGTCGTGTCGGCGTGCACCACCGCGGTGGCGCCGACCGGGGCGTCGGTGGCGGTGTGGCCGGTGAACGCGATCGGCACGGTGGTCGGCGCCGTGTCGATCCCGGTGTCCACGGTCCAGCTCACCGTGCGGGTCAGGGCCGCCGACGCGCGCACGCGCGGGTCCCGGACGAACGGGGTGGGGTCGGTGACGGTGGCCGTGAGCGCGTGCCGGCCCGCCGCGAGGGAGAGGCCCCGCAGATCGAGGGAGCGGGCGTTGCCCGTGCCGGGCAGGCGCTTGCCGTCCAGCCGCCAGACGACGTCGAGCTCCCCGCCGACCGGGTGCAGCGTGTCCACCCACACGACCCGGTCGTCGCCGATCGGCACGCCGTTCGGGGTGTGGTCCTGGACCAGGTTCACCTTGGCCGCGATCGCCCGGGTCATCAGCTCGCGCTGCACCTGGTCGAAGTCGTAGCCGAGGGTCTTCATCATCGAGTGCCGGCTCGGCCGCCAGACCCCCTTGGTGCTGTACAGGCCGCCCTCGTGGCGTCCGATGCGGCCGCCGGAGGGGCTCTCCTCGCCGAGCCAGCGCCACCACTTCGCCCGCTGGGCCCTCATCTCGGCCTCGGTCAGTACGGTGTGGTGGGCGGAGGACGGCTCGCCGGCCGTGTGCGTGCCGCCCGGGACGCCGCGCGCGTAGTAGTCGTACTCGTCCTGGAGCCCGCCCAGGGAGTGGCCCAGCTCGTGCGGCGTGATCAGCGCGGACAGCGCGTTGCCGCCGGAGGCGGTGGCGTGGGTGCCGCCCGCCCCGCCGTAGGTGGTGCTGTTGGCGAGGCCGAGGATCTGGCGGTTGTCGTCCGAGGTGCCGGGGACCAGGTCGGCCAGGGCGCTCGCCGCGGCGCGGTCCATGGTCAGCAGGCGCTGCACGTCGTCCGGGGAACAGCCGTTCCAGAAGCCCATGCCGAGGGGCGTGTCGCGGCGCGGGGAGTCGAGGCCGGGGTCGCAGTCCACGCCCGACTCGCGGGACGGCACCTCCACGGCCCAGACGTTGATGTACGAGCGGTACGAGGCGAACGGCTCGATGCTCCAGAGCACCTGGAGGTGCTTGTCGAGGTGCGCGCGGAAGGCGGGCATCTCGGCCGCGGTGTAGCCGTCGCCGAGGACGACGAGGTTGAAACGTTTCTCCGCCGGGCCGGTGCGCTGTACGGGTACGACCCGGGCGTCCTCGGTCACGTTCGCCGGGGCCGTGGGGCGCGCCGCGGCGGACGGGGCGGTGCCGAGGGCGCAGGCGGCGAGCAGGGCGCCCGCGACGGCCAGCAGTCCGGCGCGCCGCCGCCCGTGGCCGCGTGGCGCCGCCTCGCGCCGCCTCGACCCGTACGGCTCGCCGGGCTCGTACGGTGCGCCGGCCCCGTACGGTGCGCCGGCCCCGTACTGCCGTAAGGACTCGTACGGTGCGCCAGGCCCGTACTGCCGTAAGGACCCGTACGGGCTCCCCGGCCCGCCGGGCGTCTTCGGTCTCCTGGGGAATGACATGGCGGTGCTCCCCTCCCTCGACTGCCGCGACCCGTGGCCGTGGTGTCGTCGTCGACGCGTGGTCCCGCGGTGGCGGGAGCGTACGGGGCGGTCAACGCGGAGTAAAGGGAGAGACGTTGTCAGTACTGAGGTGCGGTGCGAGCGCCAGGGGGAAGGGTGATCGGCGGCAGCCACGACCACGTACGACCTGGGAGGTCCCGGACCATGCAGCACACCCGCGCCCGGCGCGCCGTTCTCGGCGCACTCGCCGCGCTCGCCCTCGTTCCGCTCGTCGCCTGCGGGCAGGGCGGCTCCGCGGCCTCGGCGCCCCCGTCCCGCGCGGAGGGGGCCACGACGACGGCGCCCGCGGCTCCGTACGCCGCCCGATTCAAGGAGCTGGAGCGCGTGTACGGCGCGCGGCTCGGTGTTCACGCCGTCGACACCGGCACCGGGCGCGAGGTGTCCTACAACGACGGTGAACGGTTCGCCTATGCCTCCACGTTCAAGGCGCTGGCCGCGGGCGCCGTGCTGCGGAAGTACTCCCTGGGCGGAATGGACCGGGTGATCCGGTACTCCAGAGACGATCTGATCCAGCACTCTCCCGTGACCGAACGGCACGTCGACACCGGGATGAGCCTGCGCGATCTGTGCGAGGCCGCCGTCCGCTACAGCGACAACACCGCGGCCAACCTGCTGTTGGACGCGCTCGGCGGGCCCCAGGGGCTCGACGCCGCCCTGGAGGAGATGGGCGACGACGTCATCCGCATGGAGCGCCGCGAGCCGGAGTTGAGCCGCTGGACGCCGGGTGAGCTGCGGGACACGAGCACGCCGCGGGCGATGGCCGAGGACCTGCGGGCGTTCGTCCTCGGGGACGCCCTCGGCAAGGACGAACGCGAGCAGCTCACGCGGTGGCTGCGGACCAATGTCACCGGGGACGAGCTGATCCGGGCCGGGGTGCCCAAGGACTGGGTGGTCGGCGACAAGACCGGGACCGGCAGTTACCACGGCGCCCGCAACGACATCGCCGTGGTGTGGCCGCCCGGTGGCGCCCCGATCGTCATGGCGATCATGTCGAACCGCACGGCGAAGGACGCCGCGTACGACAACAAGCTGATCGCGGACGCGGCGTCCGTGGTGGCGGGGGAGTTGTCGTGAGCGACAGCGGTGGTGCTGGGCGCCACGGCGCGCCGGGGCGTGCCAGGGCCGGGCCGCGGTCGAGATGCCGACACGGATAACATGCATATGACACGCATCATTCGTCGAGGTGCCCGGGATGCGATGGCGCCCAGGGGCGGGAGCTGTGACCCGGCCCTGAAGGAGGCCCTCATGACAGCGACCGCTTCTCACCCCGTCGGCGCGGCGGCCGGCAGCCCGGCACCCGTGATCGGGGCCGTCTTCGGGCTCGCCTGGGCCGCCATCGGCATGGCCGGGCTGTCCGGCCCGGCCGCCGGCCCGGCGCGGTGGGCGGTCGTCGCGGTGGCCGCGGTGGTACTGGCGCTCGCCGTGACCTCCAGGCGCCGAGGGCGGGCCGCCGGTGCGGTGCCGGTGCGCCGGCCGGACCGCCCCGAGCCGCGCATCCGCTTCACCACGCTCATCACGCTGCAGGCCGTGCTCATCGGCGTCGGCTGCGGACTGCTCGGCACCCGACTGCACCAGCCCCATCTCGTCTACGCCTGGGCCGCGTTCGTGGTCGGTGCCCACTTCCTGCCCCTGGCCCGCGACTGGGCCACGCCCTCGCTGCGCCTGCTGGGGTCCGGGATGATGCTGGTGGGGACGGCCACGGCCGTCATCGTCCTCGAACACCTGCGGGGAACACCCGCGGGCCTGTGGATGTGGCTCCCCGGACTCGGCTGCGCCGCTCTGATGTGGCTCGCGGCCCTCGTCTCCGTCCTGCGCCGCCCGGCGCGGCACGCGGGCCGCGTCAGCGCACCGTGAGGTCCCCGTCGGGAACGTCCTCGACGGTCACCGCGCCGCGCGGCAGCCCGAGGCCGCGTGCCACGGCCCGTGCCAGCCCCTCGGGGTCCGGCACCGCCGGGAACGGAACCTCGTCCCCCGGACCGTGGCTCTCGATGGCCGTGGTGAAGTAGTCCGGGTGCCAGGCCCCGACGGCGCCCTTGACCTCGACCGTGGCCACGGCCCTGCTCCCCACGCGGTCCCGCAGAGCCGGAAGGATCTGATCCGACCGATACTCCCCGGGCACCTGGAACAGGCTGGCGTGCGCCCCGACCTTGCCGCCGTTCCGCAGCCGGACCGAGATGGTCAGACAGCTGGTGACGCTCGGGTAGAACAGCGCCCCACCCGGCCCGACCTCGGCCACCTGCCCCTCGGTGATCCTGGCCACCGCCGACGGTTCGCCCGCGGCGGCCCGTTCACCCCGCGCCGCCGCGACGGGAGCCCCGGCGGCCGCCCACGCGCCACCCGCCGCCCCGAGCTGGGTCGCCAGCAGCGCCCCCAGCCCCGCCACGACCACCTTCGAACCGGTCCACCTCGCACGCCGAATGAGCACAGCCGTCCTCGTGTTCCTGAGAGAAGTCGATGGAATCGATGAGAGAAACGCGGGGCGATGAAGAGCCCCGGGCCCAGTCTGCCAACCCGCCGACGCCTCCCTGCCCCGGGACCCCGGAACGGCGCCTCTCCGCCCGTTCACCCATCGGTGGACCCCCGGATGGTGGCGGCGCCTAGACCGCCATGCGGTGAAGACCCGCGGCCGCGGGGGGGCGGTGCCGGGGCTCAGGCCAGAGGCGCCGGCGCCGGGGACGTGTTGTGGTGGCGCGTCACCGCCCGGTGGAGGGCCGTGTCGATCGCGGGCAGCGCGGTGCGGACGTCGCTGTAGCGGACGTATTCGACCGAGGCGACGGTGTGGAGCCCGTCGATGAGAAAGGCGTATTCGTGGGCCTCTTCGAGGAGGAGCACCATGGGTTTCCGATACGCGCTCGCCCAGCCGATCTCGATGTGCGTGCCGGGGGAGGCGGGGGAACCGGGAAAGGCCACGAACGCGTCGGCCTTCTCGATTTCCTTCTGGTCGAGCTCCGTGCATTCGTCCGGGCTCATGAGTTCCGCGCCCCACGCCTCCCTGCGATGGGCGTTGTGGACCTCGAAGCCATGGGATTCGAAATGCTCGATGAGCGTGGCGAAGGGGGCGCGGACGCGCCCGGACATGGCGCCGGTGGCCGGGTCCAGGAGCTGGGTGAAGGGGCCGGCGACGAAGACGCTGGTCACGCCGAGGGCGCGAACCGGGTGGAGGGGCGCGGTGGTCATGCGGGATCTCCTCGGAGGTGAAGGGAAAGGCGATCGGGACGGAATCGATCGGAGAAGGGGGCCCCGGGGCGGGCTCCCCGTCAGTCCTTGTAGAAGCACTGGATGTACGCGTCACCGCTCGTACCGTGCGTGTACGTGGTCGTGTCGTACGCCCGGTACGGATGGCGTTCCACGCGCACGGTGCGGAAGTGCCGGACGTACTGCCAGCGGAGTTCCGGCCTCGTGCTGAAGAACGGAATGAACACCCCGCCCGGCCGCAGCGCGCGGACCACTTCCGGCATGACCCTGGCCCACAGCGCCTCGTCCTTCCACACGTCCATCTCCAGCGCGGGGTCGAAGAACATGCCGTCGATGCTCTCGGACGGCAGGTCGAAGACCCGCTCGAAGAAGTCGCCGCGCTCGATGGTGAGCGTGGGGGGCGGCTCGGGGTGCTGGGCGCGGAAGAGCTCCTCCACCTCGTCGAAGAGCTCCAGTACGGTGTGCCGGCGGGTGGCCGGGTTGCGGGCGATGCGCAGGGCCGACAGCCCGAGTCCGAGCCCGACCTCGTAGAAGTCCTGTCCGTGCCGGCAGAGCAGATCGGCGCTCGCCCACATCAGGTCCCGCTCCCACGCCTGCATCGCCTGTTCGCCACCGATGCTCAGGGTCACCTCGCCGTTCTGCTCGATCAGTTCGACGGCGGGGGAGCCCGCCGTGCCGTCGGGTGAGTTCTGCTGCTGTGCCATGGCAACCGTCCTCATCTGGGTGACTTTCCTGACGCCGATGACGTCGGTGACATCGGTGACGTCACTGACGTTCGTTGTGACGCGTGTGGCTCGGCGCTGCACCGAGCCCCCGGTTCAGTCCCGGCTCGGGACGACCCCGAAGTGACGCCTCGCCGTGGAGACCGCGAGGTCCTGCACGGCGTAGACGGTGAAGTAGTAGGCCTGGGGCGCGGTGCGGGGCGCGAACCGCACCCGGAAGGCGACGTCGCGCACGCTCCGGTCCACCGCCCGCACCCGTACTCCCGCCGGTTCCACCGCGGTGTCCGCGCGCAGATAGGTGGGGACGAAGAGCCCCAGGCGCACCGGCCCGGGGCGGGCGGGCGCGAGCGCGGCCCGCACCTCCAGCTCGCCGCCGGGCGCCACCCGCTCGGGCGCGTACGCCCGCACCTCCGGCGCGTCCGGCACCCGGAAGGTGACGTCACCGCAGCGCATGCAGACCGCACAGACGGTGTCCAGCACCTGCGGCAGCAGCCCCCGCCGCACGAACTCCTGCGCGGGCCGGCCGCAGTGGCACTCCACCTCCCGCACGGCGGGGTCGAGCCGGCTCCGATCACCGAAGTGGGCCGGATAGTTCATGATCTCCGTCTCGGGGTTATCGGAGATCTGCCGCGCGATCGCGTGGTCGAGCGACTGGAGATCCGCCTCCAGGGAGGAGCGGATCTCGGCGGTCGGCCGGTCGGCCGTGTGGGTCGGGCGCGCGATCCACAGGTCCACCTTGCGGGCGAGCCGGGTCAGGCGCGGCCGCAGCGGGTGGTGGTGCGGCAGGAGGTCGCCGGAGAGGAGGGCGTTCAGCCGGCGGCCCACGGTGAGCACCAGGGGGTCGGGGGCGTGGTCGGAGGG
>NZ_JBPQTV010000063.1:0-24153 GCF_051386515.1 Streptomyces sp. URMC 123
CCGCCGCGGAGGGGGTGGAGGAGGAGGTCACGCCCGGCCCTGCCCTTCGGCGACGGCGACGGGCGCGCCCGCCGCCTGCGACGCGGCCGGGCCCCGGGTCACGAGGATCTTGCGCGAGACCACGAACGTCGCCGGGATGGCGAGCAGCGAGGCGGTCAGCGGCGCGAAGCGCTCGTCCATGCCCACCCAGGAGACCAGCACAAAGGTGCCCACCATGGTCACCACGATGCTGGTGATGTTGGTGAGCGGGAACAGCAGGAACTTCCGCCAGGTCGGGCGCGTTCGGTAGGTGAATCGCACATGGAGGAAGAACGCGACGACCATGCTGAGCAGGATCGCGAGGAAGGTGGCGACCATGTACGGGAGCCACGGGTGCAGCAGCCGGTAGCAGCCGTAGTTGGTGCCGGTGTTGACGACGCCCACGAGGGCGAAGCGGATGACCTGACGGAAGTCTCGTTGACGCATGATCGGCTCGTGTCTCAGGACTGCGGGTTCGCGTTGGCGTTCGCGGACACGGTCTCGTCGGCGGGCACGGACTTCTCCGTGGTGGACACGGGCTTCTCCGCGGTGGGCAGGGAGCGCTGCGCGGCGTCCGAGGGCGTGCGCTCGCGCACCAGGTAGTGCGGGCGCTGCTTGGTCTCGTAGTAGACGCGGCCGATGTACTCGCCGATCAGGCCGAGCATGACCATCTGTATGCCGCCGAAGCCGGTGATGGCGACCAGCAGGGTCACATAGCCGGGCGCCGTCACCCCGCCGATGAGCACCGCGCCCACCGTCCACAGGGCGTAGAGCAGCGCGGCGCCGGAGAGCAGCAGACCGGTGTGGATCGCCAGCCGCAGCGGCCGGCTGTTGAAGGAGACCAGGCCGTCGACGGCGTAGTTGAGCAGCTTGCGCATGCCCCACTTGCTCTCGCCGTCGGCCCGCGGGGTGTCCTGGTAGTCGAAGGTGACCGTCTCGAAGCCGATCCAGGAGAACAGGCCCTTGGAGAACCGGTTCCGCTCGCCCATCTCCAGCAGCGCGTCGACCGCCCGGCGCGAGAGCAGCCGGAAGTCGCCGGCGCCGTCCGCGAGCTCGACATCGGCCCAGGCGTTGATCAGCTTGTAGTAGCCGCGGCTGAGGAAGGTGCGCATCCGGCCGTCGTGGTCACGGGTGCGGCGGGCGATCACCTGGTCGAAGCCCTGGGCGCGCAGATCGAGCATCCGCTTGATGAAGGACGGCGGGTGCTGGAGGTCGGCGTCCATGATCACGACCGAGTCGCCGGCGGACTCCCTCAGGCCGGCCAGCATCGCGGCCTCCTTGCCGAAGTTCCGCGACAGCGCCAGATAGCGGACGTGGTGGTCCCGATCGGCGAACTCGCGCAGCTTGGTCAGGGTGGCGTCCTTGCTGCCGTCGTCGACGAAGACGATCTCGTAGGGCAGCTTGAGGTCTTGCAGCTGGGCACTGAGCTCGGTGTGGAACGCCGCGATGACCTGTTCCTCGTTGAAACAGGGAACGACTACCGACAACACTGCAAGCCTCCTGAACTGCCCGTTCCGCCGGGATCGGCGGCGGGGTGTCCGTTTTGGGAAATCGGGCATTCCCGACGGCAGTATTGATGTCATCAGATCGCGTTAGGTTGCCTGGAGTGGCGCAGATCATCCTCCAGGAGGAGAACCGGCCGCCGGAAATCCCTCGTGAGTTATACAACCGGGCTCTCGATAGGCCTCCCGACCTGCGATCATCACGGCGAAGCCACGAATACGACACGGCTGGGACACGGCCCCTCCTCGCACGCTCGTCCGGGCCCGGGGAGCGGCTTGGCGATCGAGCTCGCCCAACAGGTACGTTTGTCGTTTGGGATGCTAGTTAATCGCCTTGGGGTGTCCGTGACAGAAATTTCTGTGGTCGTCATCGTCTACAACGATGCCGAACGCCTTCCGACAGCCGTGCGGTCGGTCCTGGACCAGACGCTGAAGAACGTCGAAGTCGTGATCGTCGACGACTGCAGCACGGACCGTTCCTACGACGTGGCGCGCGAGCTGGCCGCGGCGTACCCCGAGCGCGTACGGGCGTTCCAGCTGCCCGAGAACAGCGGGGGCTGCGGGGCGCCGCGCAACCACGGCATCACCCGGGCCGAGGGCCGCTACGTGATGTTCCTCGACAGCGACGACGTGCTGGAGCCGAACGCCTGCCGCAACATGCTGGAGGCGGCCGACCGCACCGGCGCGGACCTGGTCTCCGGGCTCTGTGTGCGGGTCCACGTGGACAGCCGGCACCGCAAGACCACCGAGTGGTACCCCTGGATCTATTCGCGCAGCCGCACGCTGGACTCCATCGGCGAACTGCCCGACTTGCTCGTGTTCGACACGTTGTCGACCAACAAGTGCTACCGGCGGGACTTCCTGCTGGAGAACGATCTGCGCTTCCCGGTCGGCATCCACTACGAGGACCTGCTCTTCTCCGCGCAGGCCTACCTCGCCGCCGGCCGTATCGCGCTCATCCCCAACCGGGTCTACTTCTGGATGGTCGAAGAGCGCGCCCAGGCGAAGTCGATCAGTAACCGGCGCCATGAGATCGCGAATTTCGCGCACCGCATGGAGATCCACCGCCGGATCGACGAGCTGCTGGAGCAGCGCGGCCTCGACGAACTGAAGTTCCACAAGGACGTCAAGTTCCTCAAGCACGACCTCGTGCTGCACCTGCGGGACCTGCCGCTCCTCGACGACGAGTACCGCCACGCCTTCGCCGAGCTGGCCAACTCCTACCTCGCCGAGATCTCCCCCGAGGCGTACGGCAAGGTCGAGCCCATCCAGGCGATCTGCGCGTACCTCCTGGGCAAGGAGGACTGGGCCAATCTGCTGCCCGCCGCCGACACCCTGATGAACCGCGGCAAGCTCTCCTCGTCGCTGGTCGAGCGGGACGGCCGGGTCTACTGGTGCGCCGAGCACCTCGACGACCCCGAGGGCCGCCGGGTCCTCGACGTCACCGACGCCGGCTACCACACCACCCCCGTCGCCAAGCTCTTCCTCCGCAACGAGCTCACCGACTACCGCGACGACGGGCAGGGCCGGGTCCGCCTGGCCGGCAGCATCGTCAACCCGCTCGGCCGCATCCGCCCGGGCGCCAAGCTCCGCGGCCGGCTGGAGTTCCGCGCCCGCCGCCGCAGCCTCCAGGTCTTCAGCTTCCCGCTGAACAGCCTGCGCCTCGGCGAGCGCACCCTCGAGTGGGACGCCGAGGTCGACCTCGCGCAGAAGCTG
Organism: Streptomyces sp. URMC 123; assembly: GCF_051386515.1. Lineage (NCBI taxonomy): Bacteria > Bacillati > Actinomycetota > Actinomycetes > Kitasatosporales > Streptomycetaceae > Streptomyces > Streptomyces sp. URMC 123. The sequence goes on from NZ_JBPQTV010000063.1 coordinate 3,237, forward strand.
CGCCCGCTCGGCATCATCGACGCCGTCTGGGACGTCCGCCTCCTGCTCGACGTGGACGGCGGCACCGTCCGCACCCGGCTCACCGCCGGCGGCCTGGACCCGTCCGCCGTGGGCAGCCTGCCCGTCCGCCCGCGGCTGACCCGGCTGGTCTCCGACCGGCTGGAGCCCGAGGTCTCCAAGCGCGGCCACCTGGCGTTCCGGCTCGTCGCCGAGGGCGACGCGGCGCTGCGCACCCGCGCCCTGGTCCAGACGGCCGTCTCCAGCCGCGCCGGCGACCTCGCCAAGGCGGGCGTGCGCCGGGCCCGGCAGGCCAAGCGGGACCTCAACTCCGGAACCACCAAGATCCGGATGTACCACGAGGTGTTCAGCAAGCTGCCCATCCGCAAGGGGCTCGTGGTCTTCGAGAGCCACCTCGGCAAGCAGTACAGCGACAGCCCCAGGGCGATCTACGAGGAGATGCGCCGCCAGGGGCTGGAGTTCGAGGCGGTGTGGTCCTACGCGGGCGCCAAGCCGACCGGCTTCCCCAAGGACGCCACCCTCGTGCGCCGCTGGAGCTGGCAGTACCTCCGGGCGCTGGCCCAGGCCGAGTTCTGGATCGACAACCAGGGCTTCCCGCTGAAGCTCACCAAGCGGCCCGAGACCACGTACATCCAGACCTGGCACGGCTCCGCGCTCAAGCGGATGGGCTTCGACGAGCCGCGCACCCGGCTGCGCAGCCGGCAGGAGCAGGAGGAGTACCAGCGCGTCCTCGACCGCTTCGACCACTTCCTGGTCCGCTCCGAGCACGACGTCCGCACCCTCGCCAAGGCGTTCCGGCTCCGCGACGAGGTGCTGCTGCGCACCGGCTACCCGCGCAACGACGAGCTGGTGGCGCTGCGCCGCCGCGAGAGCGGGACCGGCTCCGGCGCGGGCGCCCGGGAGCGCGGTCCGCTCGCCGCCGAGCTGGGCATCCCCGCCGACCGGACGGTCCTGCTGTACGCGCCGACCTTCCGCTCCACCGGCACCGGCGCCGTGCGCGCCTTCGAGATGCCCTTCGACGTGGAGGAGTTCGCCGAGCGGTTCGGCGACCGGTTCACCCTGCTGGTGCGCTCGCACTACCTCAACCAGGTGGTGCTGCCGCCGTCGGTGCGCGGCAGCGTGATCGACGTCACCGACCGGCCCGACATCACCCCGCTGCTCGCGCTCGCCGACGGCCTGATCACCGACTACTCCTCGGTGATGTTCGACTACGCGTGCCTCGACCGGCCGATGTTCTTCTACGCCTACGACTACGAGGAGTACGCGGGCGAGAGCCGCGGCACCTACTTCGACCTGCGGGAGAAGGCCCCGGGTCCGGTGCTCGGCACCCAGGACGAGCTCTTCGAGGCCCTCGGCGACTTCAAGGCCGCCGATGTGGAGTACGCCGAGGCCCGGCAGCGGTTCAACGCCGAATTCGGCGAGTACGACCAGGGCGAGGCGGCCCGCGCCCTCATCGAGAAGTTCTTCACCCACCGGAGCGGCAAGTGACCGACCAGCGCACCGCGGACGGCCGCGACATCTTCTTCGTGTCCAACAGCGTCGACGAGCTGGGCGGCGTCACCAGCTGGTCGCACCAGATGGCCCGGCTCTTCAGCGAGCGCGGCCACCGGGTGCACGTCGTGGGCGTCACCCCGGCCCCCGAGGGCCGCCGGCACGAGCTGGGCGACCCGCCGTACGCCACCACCACGCTCTACCGCGAGCACCCGCCGGCGGCCGCGCCGGCCCGTGGCCTCAAGGGCCGGCTCAACCTCGTGGAGCAGCGCCGCCGCAGCGCCCGCGAGGCCGGCATGCGCGAGCAGGCCGAGAAGCTCAGCCGGCTGTTCCGCGGCGCCCGGCCGGGCGGCGTGGTGATCGTCACGCAGGTGTGGGCCATGGAGTGGGTGGCGCTCGCCGACACCGCCGGGCTCACCGTCATCGGCATGAGCCACGAGTCGTACGACGCCTGCCGCAAGTCCTCCCGCTTCCAGCGGGTCCAGACGTTCTACAAGGACGTCGACCGGCTGCTGCTCCTCACCGAGGAGGACGCCGACCGGTGGATTCGCCAGGGCATGGACAACGTCGGCCACATGCCGAACCCGCTCACCTTCATGCCCGACGTGCCCTCGGCGCGGGAGGCGAAGGTGGTCACCGCCATCGGCCGGCTCAGCGACGAGAAGGGCGTCGATCTGCTGCTCGACACCTGGGCCCAGGTCGCGCCCCGGCACCCGGACTGGACCCTGCGCATCTACGGCGCCGGCGAGGACGAGCAGCTGCTGAAGAAGCAGTGCACCGCCCTCGGCCTGGACGGCTCGGTGGAGTGGATGGGCCGCACCTCCGACGTGCCGGGCGCGCTGCGCGGCGCCTCGCTGTTCGTGCAGTCCTCGCGCGCGGAGGGCTTCCCGCTCGCCCTGCTGGAGGCCATGGTCATGGGCGTGCCCTGCGCCGCCTTCGACTGCGCGCCCGGAGTGCACGAGATCATCACCGATGGCGAGGACGGGCTGCTGGCCACGCCCGGCAACACCAGCGAACTCGCCCGCAAGCTCGACGAGCTGATCTCCGACAAGGAGCTGCGCGACCGCATGGGCGAGGCGGCGCGCGAGAGCGTGCGGCGCTACGCCCCGGACGAGATCACCCGCCGCTGGGAAGAGCTCTTCGCCTTCCTGGAGCGCTGATCCCGCGCCGGTCCGGCGCTGATCCGGCGCCGGTTGCTCGTGGCGCCGGCGTGATCGACGAAGGGCCGAGGGGTGGCGCAGGCACCAGCCGGACCACGCGGAGGTGATCATCTCGCGGACGTCGTGGCGGGCCTTCCAGCCCAGCTCGTCCGCGATCCGGTCGGCGGAGGCCACCACGCGGGCCGGGTCGCCGGGGCGGCGCGGGGTGACCTCGGGGGCCAGCTCGGTGTAGCCGGTGATCTCGGCGATCAGATCGACCATCTCGCGCACGGAGACGCCCTCGCCGCGCCCGATGTTGAGGGTCAGGTCGCCGGCGCCGTCCTGGGCGGCGAGCTTGCGGGCCGCCGCCAGGTGGGCCTCGGCGAGGTCCTCGACGTGGATGTAGTCGCGGACGCAGGTGCCGTCCGGGGTGGCGTAGTCGTCACCGAAGATCCGCGGCGACTGCCCCTCGGTGAGCTTCTCGAAGACCATCGGCACGAGGTTGTAGACCGCGGTGTCCGACAGCTCGGGGGTGGCCGTGCCCGCCACGTTGAAGTAGCGCAGACAGGCGGTGGCCATGCCGTGGGCCCGCCCGGCGGCGCGCACCATCCACTCGCCGACCAGCTTGGTCTCGCCGTACGGGCTCATCGGCAGGCAGGGGGTGCCCTCGGTGACGAGGTCCACGTCCGGCATGCCGTAGACGGCCGCGGAGGAGGAGAAGACGAACTGCTTCACCCCGGCGTCGGCCAGCGCCTCCAGCAGGATCTGCAGGCCGTGCACGTTCTCGCGGTAGTAGTGCAGCGGCTGCTCCACCGACTCGCCGACCTGCTTCTTCGCGGCCAGGTGCACCACGCCCGTGACGCCGTGCTCGGCGATCGTACGGTCCAGCAGCGCGCGATCCAGCACGGAGCCGACGACCAGCGGCACGCCCTCGGGCAGCCGGGCGGCGTCGCCCGTGGAGAGGTCGTCCAGGACGACGACCCGCTCGCCTTCGCGCGTCATGGCTCGTACGACGTGGGCGCCGATGTATCCGGCGCCACCGGTGATCAGGTAGGTCATGGTTCTCGCTTCGGTCGGGATCAGCGGCTGACGGTGAGTCTACGGAGCCTGCGCGCGGCCACTCGCATCGCGCTGCGGGGCCCGGGGGCCACCCGTACGGCGAGCGAGCCGCCCGTGGTGGCGTGCGGCTGGACCAGCAGCAGGCCGTGCCGGGGGCTGAGGACCGCGGTGCGGCGCAGCCCCGGGCCGGTGGCGCGGGCCGCGGTGTCGAGGGTGGCGCCGTCCGCGCAGCGGACGAGGACGCGGACGTCCCAGACGTCCGGGTCGGCGCCGCGGGTGCCGGCGGCGGCCACGGTGTTCAGGTCGAGGCAGACCTCGGCGGTCCAGGCGGAGGTTCCGCTTCCGACTTCGCCGCCGCTTCCGCGGTCGGCCCCGCCGTGCTCGCCGTCGGCCCCGTCCCGCTCCCTGCCCCGCTCGCCGCCGCCCTCGGGGGTCAGCACGGCGTCGCGGACCAGTCCCAGCCGGCCGTCCACGCGGTGACGCAGCTCGATGTCGACGGAGCGCGGGCCGGCCGCGGCCAGCCGCCCGTACAGCTCGTGGACGCGTATCCGCAGTCGCGCGGAGCGGGAACCGACCTCCGGTTCGGCCTCGACGGCCACCGGCAGCGCGGACAGCGGTGCCTCGTCGAGGCGGTCCAGCACCACCCCCGGCAGGTCGTCCGACCACACGGGGTCGCCGCCGGCCTCGGCGTACGGCGGCAGCAGCCGCGCGGGGCGGTTGGCCAGCTCCACCAGCCGGCGCAGGTCGCGGGGCGCCTCGGCGGCGGCCACGACGCGCGCCGTCCAGCGGGCGGGGGCCTCGGCGGCGGCCAGCTCCGACGCGCCGAAGCCGGGGTCGAGGAGGTAGCCGCGGGTGAGCCGCCACCAGTCGGCGCGGTACTCCTCGCCGCGGCCGCGCAGCTCGCGCGCGTACATGCGCAGATCGTGGTCGAGGAACTTGGTGCGGGCCGCGTGGGCGATCTCCTCGCGGCCGGCCTCCTCCAGGATCGCCACCGCCCGGCGGTGCGCCTCGATCCGGGCGGTCCAGTTCGTTATCCCGCCGCGGTCCAGGGATATCGACTGCTTGGCGGCCGAGCGCCGCACGTGCCAGACGTAGACGGTGTCCGGTATCACGGCCAGCCGTGGCGCGGCGGCGAGCACGCGCGCGGTGAAGACGAAGTCCTCGTAGGTGAAGGCGCCGTCGGGGAACGCGATGGCGTGGTCGAGCAGGAAGGAGCGGGCGTAGAGCTTGTTGACGCACAGGGTGTCGCGCACCACGCCGGCGAGCGCCGCCGGGCCCTCGTGCACCGTCTCCTCGCCGAAGAGCTCCGGCTGCCAGGGGACGTCCCGCCCCGAGGGCAGCTCGCGCCGCACACAGGCGCCGGCGGTGACCGGTGCGCCGTGCCGGCGGGCGGCGCCGAGCAGGGCGTTCACCGCGCCCGGCGGCAGCACGTCGTCGCTGTCGAGGAACATCACATACGGCGCGGTGGCGAGCCGCAGCCCGTCGTTGCGGGGGCTGCCGCAGCCGCCGCTGTTGGTCGCGCGGCGCATCACCCGCACCCGGGCGTAGCGCTCGGCCAGGTCCTCCAGCACCTCCGCCGTGCGGTCGGTGGAGGCGTCGTCGACGGCCACGACCTCGGCGACGGCGGGCCCCTGGCGCAGGGCGGACAGCACGGCGTCGGCTATGTGCTCGGCGTCGTTGAAGCCGATCACGATCACGCTGACCTGGTCCGCGGACGGTGTCTGGGCGGGCGGCGCCGCCGGAGTCTTCGCCTCCATAACGTCAGAGAGTCTATTTGAGGGGTGAAGGTTGCATTCCGTTACGCCCGGGTCGGTCGGGGTCACGGACGGTGGGCCGTGCGGGAAACGACTCGGCACCTTTTCGGCGGTGCGCACCCGCCACGTACCGACAAACATCTCAAAATCGGCGCATGCGCACTGCGAACGTTCCGGTCCCGCCCCGGCCCGAGGGAGGGGTGCGGGGCCCGGAGGGCCGGCCGGACGGCGACCCCGGGCGCCCGACCCGGCGGCCCCGGAAGCCCCGCCGGTCCCGGTGGCCCCGGTGGTCCCGGAAGCCCCGGCGGCCCCCGTGGCCCCGGTGGCGGCCTCGGCGGCGGCCCGGGCGCCCGCCCGCGCTGCCGGCGGCCCTCGCGCGGATCGACCGGCCCACCGCCGTCGCCGTCGCGCTCCCCTCCGCCGCCATGCTCGCCATCGGCCTGTGGGGCCTGGAGCGCGGCACCATGTGGCGCGACGAGGCCGCCACCTTCCACGCCGCCCGCCGTTCCCTGCCCGACCTCTGGCACCTGCTGGGCGGCGTCGACGCCGTCCACGGCCTCTACTACCTGCTGATGCACGCGGTGCTCGCCGTCCGGGCGGACGAGGTGGCGCTGCGGCTGCCGTCCCTGCTCGCCGCCGTCTGCGCCACCGGTCTCGTCGCCGCCCTCGGCTGCCGGCTCGCCCGGCCCGGCGTCGGGCTCTGGGCCGGACTGCTCTACGCCACCAGCCCCTTCGTCAGCCACTTCGCCCAGGAGGGCCGCTCCTACGCGCTGGTCGCGGCGGGCGTCGCGCTCGCCACCCTGCTGCTCACCCACGCCGTCGAACGCGGCTCGGCCGGCCGCTGGGCGGCGTACGGCGCGGTGACGGCCGTCACCGCGCTGCTGCACGAGTTCGCCCTGCTGGCGCTCGCCGCGCACGCGGTGACGCTGGCGGTCTCCCGGGCGCCGGCCCGGGTGTGGCGCGGCTGGGCGGCCGCGGCCTGCGCCACCGTCGCCGTGCTCGCGCCCCTGCTGCTGGTCTCCTACGGCCAGGGCGGGCAGGTGGCCTGGATCGCCGTGCCGGGGCGGCCGGAGGCGCGCCAGCTGCTCCACGCGTTCACCGGACCCGCCGAGGTCGTGTACGCCGTCACCCTCGCGCTGATGACCGTGGCGCTGCTCTGCCCGTTGCCCGCCCGCCCCCGCCGGCCGCGGCTCACCGCCGTCGCCCTGCCGCTCGCCGTCGTGCCGCCCGCGCTGCTCTTCGCCGTCTCCCAGCGCGAACCGCTCTTCGTCGACCGCTACGTGCTGTTCGCCCTCGCCGGGGTGCCGCTGCTCGCCGCCGCCGGCGCGGAGGGGCTGTGCACGGCCGTACGGGGGCGGCGGGCGGCCCGGCGCGGGACGCGCCGGGCGGTGGTCGCGTGCGGGGCGGCGGTGGTCGCCGCCGGGTTCCTGTGGCAGCTCCCCTTCCACGAGGAGGTACGGAGCCCCACGGGGCGGCCCGACGACCTCGCGCCCGTCGCCGCGCTGGTCCGCGCCGAGACCCGGCCCGGCGACGCGATCGTCTTCGTCCCCTCCTACCAGCGCAGGGTCGCCCTCGCCTACCCCGACGCGTTCGCGGGCCGCCGCGACATCGCCCTGGCCGGGCCGGTCGACCCCTCCGGGACGCTCACCGGGCGCGAGGTGCCGGCGCCGGAGCTGGCGGCCCGGCTGGCCGGCCTCGACCGGGTGTGGGTGGTGGCCGTGCCGGGCGTGGAGGGCCGCCCCTGGTTCCGGCAGAGCCGCACCGAGCAGGCGAAACTCGCGCTGATCCGGGGCGGGTTCGACGAGGTGTCGCGGGCGGCGGCGCGCAGTGGGGAGGTCGTCCTCCACGAGCGGGTCGTGCGCCGCCCGGACCGCTGAGGGGCCCTCCGGGCGGGGTGCGCGACGTTCCCCCCCCGCCCGGGCGGGGGTGCGGCCCGCCCGAAGGGCGGGGCTCAGATCGTGCGCAGCATGCGGTCGGCGACGCGGGCCGCCGCCGCGCCGTCGTCCAGGTCGCAGTGCGCCTGGACGAACCGCTGGTACGCCGGCCCGTAGCGGTCCACCACCGCGTCCAGGTCGCCCAGCGCCTCGATCACCTCTCCGGAGGAGCGCAGCAGCGGCCCGGGGGCGTGCGCCTCCAGGTCGATGTAGAAGCCGCGCAGAGTGTCGCGGTAGTGGTCCAGGTCGTAGGCGTGGAAGAGCATCGGCCGCCCGGTGTGGGCGAAGTCCACGGCCAGCGCGGAGTAGTCGGTGATCAGCACATCGGCGATCAGCAGCAGCTCCGACACATGGGGGTGGCGGGAGACGTCGCGGACGAACGGCCCGCGGACCGCCGGCACGCCGTCGACGGTGAGCGGATGGGCCCGTACGAGCAGCACGTGGTCCTCGCCGAGCGCGGCCTCGGCCGCCCGCAGGTCCAGGCCGAGCGCCAGCCGGAAGTGGCCGGGGGAGTACGCGAGATGGTCGCGGTAGGTGGGCGCGTACAGCACCACCCGCTTGTCGGGCGGCAGGTCCAGCGCGCGCCGCACCCGTTCCGCGGCCTTCTCGCGGTCGGGCGCGTACAGCAGGTCGTTGCGCGGCGAGCCCGCCTCCAGCACCTCGCCGTCGAAGGCGAGCCCCCGGCACAGATGGGGGGTGCTGAAGCGGTTGGGCGAGACGAGGACGTCCCACTGGCGGGAGCGGCGGGGCAGTGCCGCCAGCGCGTGATGGTCGGCGTAGAGCGTGCCGGTGAGGTCGGTGCCGATGCGTTTGAGGGGGGCGCCGTGCCAGGTCTGGACGACGGTCTGGCCGGGCCGGCGTTCGAACCACTCCGGCAGGTGCGCGCTGGTGACGACGGCCCGGCAGCGGGCCAGCGCCGCGTACCAGGCGGCGCTGTGCAGCTCCACGCCCTGTGCCGCGGCCGGCACCGGGGTCTGCTGGTCCTCCGTCACCCACAGGTGGTCGCCGCCGGCGCCGCGCCGCAGCAGCTCGTCGAGGACGGCCCGCGGCGAGGCGGCGTCGAGATGGCCGCAGTAGAGCACCGCGTCGCGCAGCGGGAGCGCGCGCTGGCGCGCGTAGTGCGCCGTACGGAGCGCGTGTTGACGGTACGCGCCCTGTTCGAGGGGGGTGAGCACCGAGCCGGACTCCAGGACCAGCCGGTCGCCGTAGGCGCGTCGCACGGCGAACTCGCGCGCCCGTACGGTGCGGCGCAGGGGCAGCCGCTCGTGCAGGGAGGTCAGCAGTCGCAGCGGCGACTCCGCCGCGCCGGCCGGTTCGCTTCCGGCGCGTCCGGCCCGCTCGCGCCCGGCCGCCGCGCCGGTGCCGGCCGATACGCCGCGCCCGGCCGTCGTGCTAGTGCCGGCCCGTACGCCGTCGCCTCCGGCCGGTGCGCCGCCCTCCGCCGCGCTCTCCGCCGCGCTCTCGCGGAGGAACCCGTACCAGCGCCCCTCCCGCAGCGGCAGGGCCTCCCCGCCGGTCACGGCGACCGCCGCCGCGGGCGCCAGCTCCGCCCGGAACCGGCCGTCCGCGCACTCCACCGGGACGACCACCTCCTGGTGGCGCGTGCTGTGCCGCAGCACCAGCTCCCGGCGCACCCGCGGGCCGCCCGCCCCCGCCGCGCCCGTACCCGTATCCGCGCCAGAACCCGCACCCGTACGCGCCCCCGGCCGACCGCCCGACGTGCCCACCGCGCCCGTCGGCCCCTCGATCAGCAGCCGGTCCCCGGCCGTCCACTCCAGGCGGTCCACCACCGGCCGCCCGCCCGCCTCCAGCACCAGATCGCCCTGGGCGTTCGCCGTCGCGCTCAGCTCCCGGCCGGCCACCGCCGCGGCGTAGCGGCCGGGCGGCAGGTCCGGCGCGGCCGCCACCGGGCGCCGGGTGCCGTCCGGCAGCACCAGCTCCACCCGCCAGCGTTCACCCGTCGCCGGCTCGATCGGCACCGGCGTGTCCGGCACGGTCGCCGGCACGTCCGTGAGCTCGGTGATCGGCACCCGTACGGTGAACGCCGACCAGCCGCCGACCGGCGGCGCGCCCCGCAGCCGGCGGGCGATCACCCGGCCCGAGCCCGGGTGGGTCAGCCGCAGCTCCGCGCTCCCCGGCTCGGCCCGCACCACCCCGCCGAGTTCGAGCTGCTCGCCCACCCGGCGGTGGGCGGTGACCCGCGCCGCGACGTCCCGCACCCGCAGCTCCAGCCGGCCGGCCCGGAAGCCGAGCAGCAGCCGCGCGCCGCCGCCCAGGTCGTGCACCGACGGCTGGGCCGTGGCGGCGTCCGGGGCGCGCACCGCGGCCCGCCGCACCACCCCGTGGCTGGACACCACCAGGCCCACCTGCCAGGTGCCGGTCCGCAGCCGGCCGCCCACCCGCAGCTTCGCCGGATCGACGGTGATCTCGAAGCCCGAGCGGTCGTAGCAGTGCAGTGTCTGGCCGGAGTCGCGGGTGGCGGTGGTGGCCGGCACGGTGCGGGTGGGCAGCACGCGCACCCGGCGCCCGCCGCGGGAGAGCAGCACGGCGCTCTTGAGCGAGTGGCGCGGCGCGGCGGCGTCCAGGTTGCGGATGTAGGCGTAGCCCCGCAGATGGAGCCGGCCGCCGTGCCAGAAGGCGTCCTCCAGCCGGGCCACCACCGGCAGGTCGGTGCGGCGCACCTGGGCCACGGCGTCGGGCACCGCGATCGTGGTGCCGTCCAGCCGGGGCGCGACCGCCCGGCGCCGGGGCCAGCCCCGGACATGGAACGACGCCTTCCCGTTGCGCTGTTCGAAGGCCAGCAGTTCCAGCAGGTCGTCCAGCCGGTCCTCCGCGACCAGCTGCCATTTGATCCGCAGGTCGACGGGGAGGTCCTCGGTGATTTTCGGGTCGGCGCGGGCCAGGAACTCCCGGGTGCCGGTCATGAACGCGTCCCGGAACACCGGGCCGGCCGGCGGCAGCGCGTCGAGGAAGTAGGTGAAGTCGTCGGCCAGCGCCGTACGGTCGTAGAGCCGCTTGTGCTCGGGAAAGGTGCGGGCGAGGAAGCGGCTGACGCCCGCGCAGGCGGCGATGCGGTCGCGGGCGCCGCGCAGTTCGGTGCGGCGCTGGGTGATGGACCCCTCGCGGACGCGCCAGTAGTACACGTGCTCGTGGAGCACGTCCACCGACCGGGCGAGGAAGTGCGCGGGCACGGTGACCGGGATGTCCTCGTAGAGCACGCCCTCGGGCCAGGAGAAGGCGTGCCGCTCCCAGAACGACCGGCGGAACACCTTGTTCCAGGCGACCCGGTCGTAGAGCAGCGTCGGGTCCTCGGTGATGTGGGTGGCCACCTTGGTGCGGGTCATGAACTTCTGCTGCCACGCCTGGCTGCGCCCGGTGGCCGTCAGCCGGTACACATTGCCGGTCGCGAAGTCCGAGCCGCTGCGCTCCAGCAGCCCCAGGAGCTTCTCGTACGCCCGCCGGGGCACCATGTCGTCGCTGTCGAGGAACGCGAGGTGGGGCACGTCCGGGTCGCTGTGCCGGACGCCGGTGTTCCGGGCGTGGCCCAGGCCGCCGTTCTCCTGGCGCACCAGCCGGAAGCGGGGGTCGCGGGCGGCGAAGTGCTCGGCGATCGCCGCGCTGTCGTCCGTCGAGCCGTCGTCGACCATCACCACCTCCAGGGCGCGCTCCGTCTGGTCCGCGACGGACCGCAGACACGCCTCCAGGCAGTCCTGGACGTTGTAGATGGGAACGATGACGCTCAGACGCGGCTTGGCGGGCTTCGCGGACTTGGTGGCCTTCGCGGACTTGGTGGCCTTCGCGGGCTTGGCGGACTTCACGGACTTGGTGGCCTTCGCGGGCTTCACGGCGAACTCGACCCCTTCGTACGGAGTGCAGGCGGCCGGACGGCCATGCTTTCCGTAATGTCAACCCTCGCGTCCTCTGCTGGTTACTTACGCTGGGCCGAACGGGTTACGCGGACCCCTCCGTCCGTTTCGACAGAGGGTGCTCGTGTGACTACTGTCGGTCGACATGCCGCGCTTCAGTGTTGTCGTCCCCGCGTACCGGGTGCAGGGCTTCCTGCGCCCGTGCCTGGAGTCCGTCCTCGGCCAGTCGTACGGAGATCTGGAGCTGATCGTCGTCGACGACCGCTCGCCCGACGCCTGTGCCGCCATCACCGCCGAGTACGCCGAGCGCGACGCGCGCGTGCTCCCGCTGCGGCTGCCGGTCCACTCCGGCACGGGCGCGGCCCGCAACGCCGGGGCGGCCCGCGCCTGCGGCGACTACCTCCTCTTCCTCGACGGCGACGACCTGCTCCTGGACGGCGCACTGGCCGCGCTCGCCGCCCGGATCGACGGCACGGGCGACCCCGAGCTGCTCCTCTTCGACCACGCCCGCCTCGACTGGTGGGACACCGTGCACGACAGCGGCGACAGCGCCCGCCTGGGCGCCGGCGGCGCGGCCCCCGACCCCGCCGCCGTCACCGTCGCCGCCTGGAACCGGCTCTTCCGGCGGGACTTCCTCCACCGCCACGAGCTGCGCTTCACCGAGGGCCCCTACGAGGACGTCGTCCCCGTCCATCTGGCGACCGCCCTCGCGGGGGAGCGCGCCGCGACGCTCGACCGGGTCTGTGTGCACTGGCGGCAGCGGCGGGCCGGCAGCGCCGCGACCACCCCCGGCCGCCACCACTTCGCGATCCTGGAGCGCTATCGCGCGCTCTTCGCCGAACTGCCCGACCCGGAGCGGCGGGCCGCGCTCCTCCCGCACGCCGCCCGCCATCTGCTCACCGTTCTCGACGACCCGGGCCGCATCCGGCCCGCCGACCGCAAGGAGTTCTTCCGGGCCGCGGCCCGCTTCCACCGCGACCACGCGCCAACCGCCGCCGCGGCGGCGGCCTCTTCCACGGTCCTGACCGCTTCCACCGCCCCGACCGCTTCCACCGTCCCAACCGCTTCCACCGCCCCGGCCGACGACTGGGGCCCGCGGCTGCGCGCGCTCGCCTCCGGCTCGTACGCCGCCCACGAGGCCCTGCGCACGGCGGACGAGCAACTGGCCCGGGGCCGGGAGGCGCTGCTGAGGCGGAAGCGGACCCTGCGCGGCACGGTCCTGCGCGGCGCCTACCGCGCCGACCGCTGGTGGCCGCTGGACGACCGCCTCGTGGTCTACGGCGCCTACTGGAACCGCGGCGTGGCCTGCAACCCCGCCGCCATCCACCGCAAGGCCCAGGAGCTGGCGCCCCATCTGCGCGGTGTGTGGGTGGTCGGCAGCCGCTACGCCGACCGGATGCCGCCCGGCGTGCCGCATGTGATCGAGGGCTCGCGCGCGTACTGGCGGGTCATGGCCCGCGCCCGCTACCTGGTCAACAACTCGGCCTTCCCCGGCGGCTTCACCAAGCGCCCCGGCCAGATCTACCTCCAGACCCACCACGGCACCCCGCTGAAGAAGATGGGCCTCGACCAGCGCCGCTACCCGGCCGGCACCCATGGCATCAGCTTCACCAAGCTGCTGGACCACGCCGACCAGTGGGACTACAGCCTCTCCGCCAACCGGCACTCCACCGAGGTGTGGGAGCGGGTCTACCCCAGCGCCTTCCGGGCGCTGGAGACCGGCTATCCGCGCAACGACGTCTATGCCACGGCCGGCCCAGAGGACGTCGCCCGCGCCCGCGCCGCCCTCGGCATCGCCCCGGGCCGCACCGCGATCCTGTACGCCCCCACCCACCGCGACTACCAGCGCGGCTTCCTGCCGCGCGTCGACCTGGAGCGGCTCAGCCGCGAGCTGGGGCCCGGGGTGACCGTGCTGGTGCGGGCGCACTACTTCTACGGCGCCGACCCCGCCCTCGCCGAGCTCCAGCGGCGCGGGCTGGTGCTCGACGTCACCGACCACCCGAGCGTCGAGGATCTCTGCCTGGCCGCCGACGCGCTGGTCACGGACTACTCGTCGATCATGTTCGACTACGCCAACCTGGATCGGCCGATCATCGTCTACGCGCCCGACTGGCAGGCGTACTCGCTCTCCCGCGGCACCTACTTCGACCCGCTCTCCGGGCTGCCGGGCGAGACCCCCGGCGCCACCGCGACCAGCGAGTCCCAGCTCATCGACCTCTTCCGGTCCGGCGGCTGGAACACCGACGAGACGGCCAAGCTGCGGGCGGCCTTCCGCGACCGGTTCTGCCCGTACGACGACGGCGGGGCGGCCGAGCGCGTGGTCCGCCGCCTGTTCCTGGAGGAGCGCTGACGCGTTCCCGCCGGAACGCTGGCGGGAGGCGTCGTTCCGCCGTCGACCGGGCGCCGTCAGAGGACGCGGGGCGCGGGGGCCGGCCGGCGCTCCGCCGGGGGCAGCACCCGCGGCACCCCCGGCTCCTCGCCCAGGAAGAGGTGGCGCACCACCCGTTCGGCGGCCCGCCCGTCGTCGTACGGGCAGAACCGCTCCCGGAACGCGGCCCGCAGCTCGGCGGAGCGGGGCCCGCACCACTCGCCCGTGGCGAAGACCTCGATGAGCTCGTCCTCCGAACGGGCGACCGGCCCCGGCGGTTCGGCCGGCAGGTCGAGGTAGGTGCCGCGGGTGGCCCGGTAGATCTCCCAGTCGTCGGCCAGGACCACGATGGGCCGGTCCAGATTGGCGTAGTCGAACATGATCGACGAGTAGTCCGTGACCAGCGCGTCGGCGGCCAGACAGAGCTCCTCGACGCTGGGGTGGTCCGACACGTCCACCACGGTCCGCGGGCGGCTCGGCTCCTCGGCCCGCGCCCCCGCCGGCGGCGCGCCCGGCGACGTGCTCGGCCCCCGCTCCGCGAAGTAGTGCGCCCGGTTCAGCAGCACCACCCCGGGGCCCAGCGCGCGCGACACCCGGGCCAGGTCCAGCCGGGGCCGGTGGTCGCGGCGGTAGTCGCGGTGCGTCGGCGCGTAGAGCACGGCCGTGGTGCCGAACGGGATGCCCAGCCGCAGCCTGGCCCGGCGGACGTCCTCGGCCGTGGCGCTCAGGAAGACGTCATTGCGCGGATAGCCGTACTCCAGCGTGGCGTAGGCGCTCGGATAGACCCGCTCCCACACCAGCGTCGAGTGCGGATTGGCCGAGAGGCTGTGGCTCCAGCGGTCGGTGTGCCGCAGGAGCCGGGCGAAGTCCAGCCCGTGCGCCGCCGCCGGATGGTCCTGGAGGTCCAGGCCCATCCGCTTCAGCGGGGTGCCGTGATGGGTCTGGAGGTGCACCTGCCCCGGGCGGCGGCTCCAGCGGTGCGGGAAGTTGACGTTGTTGACGAGGTACTTGGCGCGGGCGAGCGCCGCCCAGCAGGCGGCCGACCCCGGCTCCAGCCGCCCCACCCCGGCCGGCAGGGTGTGCGCCCGGTCCTCGGTGGTGATCCACAGGGTGCGGATGTGCGGCGCCAGCTCCCGCACCTTCGCCTCGATCGCCGCCGGGTTGCAGGCGTAGCCGCGGTGCCAGTACGCGCTGAAGACCGCGAGGTCGGAGCGGACCGGCAGCAGCCGGTGCAGCCGGTAGTGGGCGTACGCGCCGGCCGCCCGCGCTCTTCCCAGCAGCCGCGCGCCCCCGCGGCGCGCCCCCTCCCGCAGCCGTTCGCCGCGCCACAGCAGCTGGAAGGTGCGCCGGGCCCCCGCGGACAGCAGCGCGTGACGTACGCCCGCGCGCCCCGCGACACCTCGCGCGCCCTCCGGCCGGTGGGTGCGGCACGCGGCCCGCACCCGGCGGAAGAACTCGGCCCGGGTGCCCGCGGGGAGCCGGGAGGGGGCGGTGAAGACCGTGGTGAAGTGGTCCAGCATCCGCCGGTAGACCAGGGGCCGCCAGTGCGCGAGGTGCGGGTGCTCGTCGAGGAAGGCGAACACCCGGTCGTACTGGTTGAAGACGTCGAAGTGGCCCAGGCCCGGGGTGCCGAGGATGCTGCCCAGCCGGCGCTGGCGGTAGTGCACGCAGACCCGGTCCAGCACCGCGATGGACTCGGCGCTCAGCAGCGCCGGATAGCTCCAGGGCGTGTCCTCGTAGAAGCCCGGCGGGAACGTCAGTCCCACGCGTCGGGCGAAGTCGCGCCGGCACGCCTTGTTCCAGGCCACCATGAGCAGCCGCAGCAGCTCGGGCCGGTCGGCGAGGGTGAAGATCTGCGGGTCGCGCCGCTCCAGCAGATGCGCCCGCGGATTGCGCTCGACCGTGCGGTCCCAGTGGGTGCGCGCGTAGTCGAAGAGCAGCAGATCGGGGTCCGAGGTCTCCTTGAGCCGGTCGGCCAGCGCCCGGAGGGTGCCGGGGGTGTAGCTGTCGTCGCCGTCGAGATAGAGCAGGTAGTCGCCGGTGGCGCGGGCGGTGCCGGCGTTGCGGGCCGGGCCCAGACCGACGTTCTCGGGCAGGTGCAGGGCGATCACCCGGTGGTCGCGGGCGGCGTACTCGTCGATGATCCGCCCGCAGGCGTCCGGCGAGCAGTCGTCGACCGCGATCAGCTCGAAGTCCGTGAAGGACTGCTGGAGGACCGAGTCCAGGCACTCGTGGAGGTAGGCCTGCACCTTGTGGGCGGCGACGACGACGCTGAACCGGGGCACGGCGCTTCCAGTGGGGGTCGAACGGGCGGGGACGCCGGGGAAACGGGGGACCCGCTCGGCGGGTTACGTTCCTGTGGCATCCGGGTCCCCCGACCCACCGGGCGTCGGCCGTACGGTCTCGGGGCCCCCGGCCGTACGACCCGCGGGACCCGTCGTACGGCCCTCGTGGCCCGCCGCCGCGCTACTTCACCGCGCCGGCCATCACCCCGGAGACGAACTGCCGCTGGAAGGCGAAGAAGACCGCCAGCGGGACGACCATCGAGATGAACGCCCCCGAGGCCAGCACGTCGATGTTGCTGCCGAACTGGCGCACCTGCTGCTGGAGCGCGACGGTGATCGGCGGCGCCGAGGAGTCGGCGAATATCAGCGCCACCAGCATGTCGTTCCACACCCACAGGAACTGGAAGATGCCCAGCGAGGCGATGGCCGGGCCGCCCAGCGGCATGACCACCCGGGTGAACAGCCGGATCTCCCCGGCCCCGTCCAGCCGCGCGGCCTCCAGCAGCTCCCGGGGGATCTCCGCGAAGAAGTTGCGCAGCAGGAAGATGGCGAAGGGCAGGCCGAAGGCCGTGTGGAAGACGACCACACCGGCCGTGGTCTCGAAGATCCCGACGCTGTTGAACAGCTTGGACACCGGGATCAGCGCCACCTGCACCGGCACCACCAGCAGCCCGACGACCACCAGGAACCACCAGTCGCGGCCGGGGAACTCCAGCCAGGCGAAGGCGTAGCCGGCGAGCGAGCCGATGACGATGACCAGCACGGTGGACGGCACCGTGATCAGCACCGTGGTGAGCAGCGAGTCGGTGATCCGCTCGTCGCCCAGCAGCTCCGCGTAGTTGTGCCCGGTGAGCTGGGCCGGGGCGGTGAACACCCGCCACCAGCCGGAGGTGGCGATGTCGGTGGGCTCGCGCAGCGAGGAGAGCAGCAGGCCGAGGGTGGGCATCAGCCAGAACAGGGCGACCAGGACCAGCAGGACGCGGACCGCGCCGCCGCCGGCCCGGGCCGCGACCCGCGCGGCGAACGACGGCCGCGGCCGTGGTGCCGCCGTCGGCGTCGGCGGCGACACCGGTGTCGCCGGCGGTGTCGTCCTCGGCGTCGGCGTGGTCGGCGGCGTCATCGGCGTCGTTCCTTCCGCATCCGGCGGATGTTGACCAGCATCACCGGCACCACGAGCAGCAGCAGGAGCACCGCGATGGCGCTGCCCACCCCCTGGTCGGAGTCGGTGCCGAAGGACGACAGATAGAGCTGGAGGGCCAGCACATTGGCGTCGGCCTGGGTCGGCCCCGGCGCGATGATGTAGACGAGGTCGAAGATCTTCAGCACGTTGATCATCAGAGTGACCAGCACCACCGCCAGCACCGGCGCCAGCAGCGGCACCGTCACCCGGCGGAACACCTGCCACTCGGTGGCGCCGTCCACCCGGGCGGCCTCCAGCAGCTCCCGGGGCACCGCGGCCAGCCCCGCCGCGATCAGCACCATCGCGAACCCCGCCCACATCCAGACGTAGGAGCCGATGATCGCGGGCGTGACCAGCGTGGGGCCGAGCCAGTCCACGCCGTTGTACTGCTCGGAGAAGTTCTCCGCCGGCAGCCGCAGCCGGGCGCCGTCGGCCCCCGCCGGCAGGATGAAGGTGCCGTCGGCCCGGGTGGTGGCCGCGGCGACCACCCGGCCGTCCTCGACGGCCTCGACCCGCACGCCCGGCAGCGCCTGCTCATGGCCGTCGATGACATTGGGCCGCCCGCCGCCGCCCTTGGTGAAGTCCATCCACACCGTGCCGGTGACCTTGCCGGGGGCGGCCTCGGCGGCGCGGGCCGGGGCGGCGTCCGCCGGAATGTGCTCCGGTTTCACCCCGACCAGCGGCAGCATCACCGGGCTCCCGGCCCGCACCGCGTCCCGGGTGGCGAACGAGCCGTCGCCGGGCGCGGTGAGATGGTTCGCGGCCCGCCCCGGCCGCGCCCCCGGGTACGCCGACGACTGGGCGAAGGTGTCGTGGACGCCCACCCAGACGGCGTTGGCCACGCCCCGGTCCGGGTTCTGCTCGTACACCAGCCGGAAGATGATCCCGGCCGCGAGCATGGAGATCGCCATCGGCATGAAGACCACGAGCTTGAACGCCGTGCCCCAGGAGACCCGTTCGGTGAGCACCGCGAAGATCAGCCCGAGCGCGGTGGCCAGGGCCGGCGCCACCACCACCCAGATCAGGTTGTTGCGGACGGCGGTGAGGATGCCGTCGTCGGAGAAGACCTCGCCGAAGTTCCCCAGGCCCACGAACTCGGAGCCCGAGGAGTCGAAGAGGCTGCGCACCACGGAGTACCCGATCGGGTAGACCACGAGCGCGCCGAGCAGCACCAGCGCGGGCAGCAGGAAGCAGGCCGCCACCCAGGGGCGGGTGCCCAGGACCCCCTTGCGTGCCGGAGCGGGAGGCGGTGGGCCGGGGGTCGCGGCCGCGGGGGTGCCTCCTGCCGTCGCCGTCGTCATCGGCGCTCAGCTCTTGTACGCGCGGGCGGCGTCCGCCTCCAGCGCCCGCTGGGTGCCCGCCACGTCCGAGGGGTTCTTCAGGAAGTCCTGGAGGGCCTTCCACTCGCCGGCGCCCTTGGTGCCGCCGAAGGACGCCGGCGCCTGGTCGGACATGTCGAAGCGGAAGTCGTCCCCGGCGTCGACCAGCGCCTTGGCGATGGACCGCTGGGTGTCGTCCGGGTACGCCTTCGGGTCCAGGCTCTTGTTGGGGGACAGGAAGCCGCCGGCCCGGGCCCAGATCTCGGCGGCGTCCGGCGAGGCGAGGAAGGTGAGCAGGGCCTGCGCGCCGGGGCCGTCCTTCAGGGCCACCGCCACATCGCCGCCGCTGACCACCGGCGCCTCGGCGCCCACCTTCGGGAAGGGGAAGACCTTGGCGTCCGAGCCGATCTTCGCCTTGGTGTCGTTGGTGATGGTGTCGGCGACGAACGCGCCCTCGTAGACCATCGCGGCCTCCGGCTGGTCGCCGCCCGCGAACACCTGCGCCACGGACTTGGGGAACTCCGTCTGGAGCGCGCCGGCCTGGCCGCCCAGCAGCAGGTTCCTGTCCCCGAAGAGCTTGCCCAGGGTGGTCAGCGCCTGCGCGACCGACGGGTCGGTCCACTTGATCTCGTGCGCGGCGAGTCGGTCGTACTTCTCCGGCCCGGCCTGGGAGAGGTAGACGTTCTCGAACCAGTCGGTGAGCGTCCAGCCGTCCGCGCCGGCGACGGCGATCGGCGCGACCCCGGAGGCCGAGATGGTCTCGGCGGTCTTGAGGAACTCGTCCCAGGTGGTGGGGACGGAGGCGCCGGCGTTCTCGAAGGCGGCGGAGTTGTACCAGACCAGCGACTTGTTGGCGGCCTTGAACCACACGCCGTACTGCTTGCCCTTGTGGGCACCCAGCTCGCGCCAGCCCTTGGCGTAGTTCTTCTCGAGCTGGGCGGTGACCTCGGGGGCCACCGGTTTGAGCCAGCCCTTGTCGGCGAACTGTCGCAGCGCGCCCACCTGCGGGAGCACCGCCACGTCCGGGGGCTCGCCGCCCTCGATCTTGGTGCCGAGGTAGGTGGAGATGCTGTCACCGGTGGGCACGAAGCGGACCTCGGCGCCCGTGCGCTTCTCGAACTCCTCCAGCACGGCGGTGAAGTTCTTCTGCTCGGTGCGCGTCCACACGGCGGCGACCTGGAGCGTCTGGCCGTTGAGCTTGGGGAGTTCGACGGTGGGCGCGCTGGGTTTCGCCGCGTCGTCCTGCTTCTTGCCGTCACCCCCGCCGCCGTCGCCGCAGCCGGCGGCGCCCACCACGAGGGCGCTCACGGCCACGAGAGCCAGGGCGACTCGTGTGGCGGATGTGACTCGAAGGGTGTGTGTTGTGAGCGGAGTTGTGCGCATGGTGTGCCGTCCTCCCGTTGCCGCCGGCATGGGAATCCCATCCGTCGCGCGGGCCCCCGTAAACGGCCCCCGCCGTACATCCCGTGCGATAGTCCTACGCCCGGAACGTCAACCCCCGCAATACTCTTTTCGAGGTCACATCACTGATCGTGACAGCCCTGTGACCCTTGGGCGCCGGTCGGCGCGGCCCGCCGGGCGCCGGAAGAGGCCCGGTTCGGGCGTTTTGTTCGCCTGGGTGGTGCGGGCGGGTCGCGGGCTCGGGGCGCCCCGGGGGGTGACGCGTCGGGTGACGGGCGGCGCGGTGCGCGTGATGGCGCCCGGCGTGACGGCCGGCGCGGTGCCTGTCATGGCGCTCGTGATGGCGCCCGGCGTGACGTCCGGCGCGGCGCTCGTCATGGCCGGGCGGTCACCTCCCCGTGCCGGGGCCCGTCGATGGGCCCGTCGACGGGCCGGTCGAGGGGCCGGTCAAGGGCGCCGCCGAGGGCAGCAGCGAGGGCGCCGGCAGCGCCTGCGCGGACTGCGCCGCCCGCTGCAATGCGCTGGCCAGCAGCGCCAGATCCGTCGGCCCGTTGCCCAGCTCCCGCAGCGGCCTGCGCGTCGGCGGGTCGCCCATCCGCTGCCAGTCCAGGGGCACGACCGTCGGCCGCTGCGTCGCCGTCCGCGGAATCCGACCGGTCACCCGGCCGCCCTGAAACGGCGTCACCGTGCCGTCCGCGCCCAGCAGTCGGCCGCGCCCGGCGGGCGCCGCCCCCGGTTCCGCCCCTTCCGCGCGGGCGGGCAGCACGTCGAGGACGATCCGCAGCGCGGCCCGTTCGGCGGCGGCCGTGGCCGCCGTGCACTCCGGGCGGCCCGAAGCCGCGATCAGATGGACCCCCAGCCGCGCGCCCTCGCGCGCCACCGCCTCCAGCGCCCGTACGACGGAGCCGGCGGCCGGCCGCCCCGTACTGCCGAGCGCGGGCGCCACCAGCGCGTCGTAGTCGTCCACCAGCACGAACAACCGGGGCAGTGCCGCGGCCGCGCCGGCCGCGGACCCGGCGTCCCCGGGGCCGGTGTCCCTCGGGCCGGTCGGCGCGCCGCCGTCCGCCCGGAGCAGCCGCTCCCGGGAGAGCTCGCGCCCGCGC
>NZ_JBPQTV010000064.1:0-24038 GCF_051386515.1 Streptomyces sp. URMC 123
CCTCCGCCGCCGGCTCCTCCGCGGCGGAGGCCCCCGCGCCGGGCGCCTCCGCCGGCCCCGGCGGCCTGCTGGACGTGCTGAACGTGGCGGCGGTGGTCCTCGACCCGCGGGGCCGGGTCGTGCTGTGGAGCCCCCAGGCCGAGGAGCTGTTCGGCTACAGCGCGGACGAGGCCCTGGGCCGGTACGCCGCCCGCCTCCTGGTGCACGAGGAGCACCTGGAGATGGTCGTCGACCTCTTCGCGCAGGTCATGGAGCGCGGACAGAGCTGGGCCGGAGTCTTCCCCATCCGGCACAAGGACGGCTCCAGCCGGCTGCTGGAGTTCCGCAACATGCGGCTGCGCGGCCAGAGCGGCGACTTCTACGCGCTGGGGCTCGCCACCGACCAGTCGATCCTGCGCCGCGTCGAACGCGAGCTCTCGCTGTCCACGCGCCTGGTCTCGCAGTCGCCCATCGGCCTGGCGGTCCTGGACACCGAGCTGCGCTACATCACGATCAACCCGGCGCTGGAGCGCATCAACGGCGTACCGGCCGCCGAGCACACGGGGCGCCGCATCGGCGACGTCCTGCGGCACGTCGACGTGGCGGCGATCGAAGCGGCGCTGCGCCAGGTGCTGGAGACCGGCGTGCCGCTGGTCGACCAGAGCGTCGTCGGCCGCACCCCGGCCGACCCCGAGCGCGATCGCGCCTGGTCCGTGTCGTACTACCGGCTGGAGGCGGCCAACGGCGCGGTGCTGGGGCTGGCCACCTCCGTCGTCGACGTCAGCGACCGCTACCGCGCGGCGGCCGAGGCCGCGCACGCCCGACAGCGCCTCGCCATGATCGCCGACGCGTCCGTGCTCATCGGCACCACGCTCGACCTCGGGCAGACCGCCCGGGAGCTCGCCGACATCGTGGTCCCCGACCTGGCCGACCTCGCCGCCGTCGACATCCTCGACACCGCGCTCAGCAGCCCCAGCGCGCCCGGCACCCTGCCCTCGCGGCCGACGCTGTTCCGCGCCCTGGCCGTCGCGGCGGCCCACCCGACCGAGGCCATCCGCGCCGCCGACCCCGTCGGCGACCTGGCCTCCTACGAGGCCGACCGGCTGGTCACCCAGTGCGTGACCACCGGCACCCCGGTCCTCGTGCCCCGGGTCGCCGCCGGCGACCTGCCGCACATCGCCCGCAACGCCGAAGCCGCCGCCCTCCTGGCCCGCGCCGGCGTCCACTCCTATCTCGCCGTCCCGCTCATCGCCCGCGGCAACGTCCTCGGCGCCCTCGATCTGAAGCGGATACGCAATCCGCTGCCCTTCGACGACGACGATCTCGTCCTCGCCGGCGAGCTGGCCAACCGCGCCGCGGTCTCCATCGACAATGCCCGCTGGTACCAGCGCGAGCGCGACACCGCTCTCACCCTCCAGCGCTCGCTGCTGCCCCAGCACCCGCCGCCCCAGCCGGGCCTGGAGATCGCCTACCGCTACCAGCCGGCCGGCGTCGCCAGCGAGGTCGGCGGCGACTGGTTCGACGTCATCCCGCTGGCCGGCGACAAGACCGCGCTCGTCGTCGGTGACGTCATGGGCAGCGGCATCACGGCCGCCGCCACCATGGGCCAGCTGCGCAACACCACGCGCGGGCTGGCCGACCTCGACCTCGACCCCGCCGAGCTGCTGTGCCACGTCGACCGCAGCGCCACCGGGCTCGAACAGTCCACGGCCACCTGCGTCTACGCCGTCTACGACCCCCATCGCCACGAGTGCCGCATCTCCACCGCCGGGCATCTGCCGCCCGTGCGCGTACGCCCCGGCCACCCCGCCGAGCTGCTCGATCTGCCCACGGGGGTGCCCCTGGGCGTCGGGGGCGTCTCCTTCGACACCACCGTCGTGAGTCTCGGCCCCGGGGAGCAGCTCGTGCTCTACACCGACGGCCTGGTGGAGACCCGCGACGAGGCCATCGACGTACGCCTCAACGAGCTGCTGCGCCTGCTCGACGACCCCGGCCGGACCCTGGAGGCGACCTGCGACCGGCTCCTGCACCATCTGCGGGGCATGGACGACCACGACGACGTGGCGCTGCTGATCGCCCGCGTGCAGCACGCCCACGCCTGATCGACCCGACGCGTGATCGCCCCGACGCGTAATCGGCCCGACGCGGCATCGGTCACGCGCGGCATTGCCCCCCCCGCGGCATCGGCCGCCCGGCGTCAGGGCGCCCCGGCCGCCGACGGGCGCGCCGGCGCGTACGAGCCGACCAGGCGGGCCAGCTGCCGGCCGACCACGCGCAGCGGCTCCTCGCTGCGCCGGACCTGGGCCGTCACCTCGGCGCCCTCCAGGGCGCCGATGACCGTGGTCGCCAGCTCCCGCGCGTCCCGCGCCGCGAAGCCGCAGCGCAGCAGCTTGTCGGAGACCAGCCGCTCCCAGTTGCGCAGCGCGTCCGCGCACGCCTGCTGGATCTCGGAGTCGGTGCCCAGGGTCTCCAGCGCCGCCGCCGTCACCGGGCAGCCCTCGATCCAGCCCGACTCCCGCAGCTCGTCGGCGAGCTGCCGGGCACAGGCGTCGATCGCCTCGGCCGGGTCGTCCTCGCTGTCCAGCGCGGCGCGCAGGACGGCCGCGAAGACCTCGTCGCTGTACTTGATCGCGGCCACGGCGACGGCTTCCTTGCCGCCGGGGAAGAAGTGGTAGACGGAGCCCAGGGTGGCGTCCGCCTCCCGGGCGATCTGCTTGATGCCCGTTCCGACATAGCCCTGCCGCTGGAGCAGGCGTGAGGCGGCGACGACGATCCGGTCCCGGGTGCTGGTCTGCATGGCGGCCACCTTACCCGGTGATTGGTTAGAGCGTTCGTTCCAGAGCTGTGCTACGTTCTGTCCACGCACTGAGTAGAGCGTTCGTTTTAGGAGTTCGAACAAGGACCATGGAGGTCTCACACATGAACGGCACGCAGCGATCGGTCACCGTCATCGGACTCGGCCCCATGGGTCGGGCGATGGTCGGCGCCCTGCTCGACCGGGGGTACGAGGTCACCGTCTGGAACCGCACGGCGTCCCGCGCGGACGCCCTGGTCGCCCGCGGCGCGATCCTCGCGCCGAGCGTCGAGAAGGCGCTCGGCGCCAATGAGCTCGTGATCCTCAGCCTCACCGACTACGACGCGATGTACGCCGTACTGGAGCCCGCCGAGGCCGCGCTGGCCGGCCGGGTCCTGGTCAACCTCAGCTCCGACACCCCGGCCAAGGCCCGGGAGGCCGCCCGCTGGGTCGCCGAGCGCGGGGCCGTCCAGCTCACCGGTGGCGTCACCACGCCGCCCTCCGGGATAGGACAGGCCGAGTCGGCCACCTTCTACAGCGGCCCGCGCGAGGTCTTCGAGAAGCACCGGCCCGTGCTCGCCGTCATCACCGGCGGGACCGACTACCGGGGCGAGGACCCCGGGGCGGCCGCGCTCTTCTACCAGATCGGCATGGTGATGTTCTGGACCTCCATGCTGAGCTACTGGCAGGCCGTCGCCCTGGCCGACGCGAACGGCCTCACGGCGTCGGACATCCTGCCGCACGCCATCGACACCATGAACTCGCTGCCGGGCTTCCTCTCGTTCTACGCCGAGCGCGTCGACGCGGGCGTGCACGCCGGTGACGTGGACCGCCTCGCCATGGGCATGGCCAGCGTGGAGCACGTGCTGCACACCAACGCCGACGCGGGCGTCGACACGGCCCTGCCGGCCGCAATCGTCGACCTCTTCCGCCGCGGCATGGCGGCCGGCCACGCGGCGGACAGCTTCTCCAGCCTGCTGGAACTGATGAAGAAGGAGAAGGCGGGGGCGTGAGCCGTCACCGCCGGCCGTGCCGGGTGATCGGCGCGCTGAGCCGGGTGGCCGCGGCGTCGAGGCGGATGCGCGCCCCGAGCGGGTTCTCCGCCGCGTACCGGTGATCGACGGTGTCGATCACGACGGCGAGCCGGTGGCCGGCCGGAACGTCCCAGGCCGTCGCGGTCAGGGGGATGCGCAAGGTGACGTCGCGGCCCGGCGGGCGCCCCGCGAAGGCGGCGGGAGCGTGTGTGATCAGCCGCGCCGATCCGCCCCCGTCGACGTCGTAGAGGTGGGCGACGACGCTTCCCCGAGCGGCGGTCGACGCGAGCCGTACGGTGACGACCGGTGCGCCGCGCAGCCGTTGCCGCTCGCCGAACGGTGCGCTGGTCCATACGGCGGCCGCCGGGGGCAGGAGCACGTGCGGCGAGGTGGCCTGCCGCACCGCGAACCCGTCGAGCATTCCGGCGACGACCGGCGGGCCGGACTCCGCCGCCGAGGGAACCCCGGCCACCAGCGTGTACGCCGTGGGTGCCTGCCGCGGTTCGACGAGGCGGACGGCTCGCGTCGCGCGGTGCAGCTCGGACCAGCTCGCGTAGTGCTCGTCCGGGCCGCCGGTGCGGGGCCGTACCGTCACGACGGGATGCCGTACGGGACCCCGCGCCGCGCGGGCCGGCGCGTGTCCCCGTACGTGCCGGTCCAGCCAGCGGGCCGCCTCCTGCCAGAGGCCGGTCGGCTTCACCAGGTCCGAGGCCGGGCTGGTGCTGTCGCCGTGGCCGCCGGGCATCATGAACAGCCGCTTCGGGCCCCGCAGGGCGTCGAGGAAGGCTCCGGTCTGGCCGGCCGGGACGAGGGGGTCGTCCCACTCGTTGACCAGGAGGACCGCCGTGCGGTGGGCGTTGAGCGCCGGAAGGTGGGTGTGGGGCGAGCGGACCCTCGCCCAGGCGTCGGACGCGTGGCTGCCGGTGTGCAGATGGGTGTAGGCGGCGGCCGTCTCCTCGCTGAGCCGGCCGTTGAGCCGGCCGATGAGTTCCTGGAAGGTACCCATGGTCGTCGCCCGTACGCCGTTGTGCCAGGACGTCGCGCGGAGATCGGTCCAGGGGCTCAGGGCCGCGACCGCCTTCACCCGGGGGTCGGCGGCCGCCGCGTTGAGGGCGACGGCGGCCCCGTAGGAGGAGGCGAACAGCCCGATCGCGTCCGGGTCGGCGGCCGTGTGGGCGAGCGCCCAGTCGATCATCCGGGAGACGTCGGCGACGTCCCTCGGCCCGGCCATGTCGACATGTCCGCCCGATGTTCTGAAGCCGCGCGGCTCGTAGCTCACGACCACGTACCCGGACGCGGCGAGGTCGCGCAGGCGGCGACGGTGCGCGAGCGTGTCGTGCGGGAGGGAGAACCACGCGCCGGGCACGACGAGAAGGGGGCGCGGCCCGGGGGTGAGCGGGCGGTACACGCGGGTGTCCAGCTCCACGTGGTCGACGGCGCGTACGCGGACCCTCTCCATGGAGACATCGGCCTCGGCCGCGTCCGACGATGCGGCGTCCCGCGATACCGCGTCGCCCGGCCGCGGGCCGGGTGACGCGGCGGCGGGCTGCGCGTACAGGGGCGCGGCGGTCAGCACCGCCGAGGCGACGACCAGCAGGCGCCGCAGCGCACCGCGCCTCCGGTGCGGGGCGTCGCGTCGCGTCACGGCGCTTCCTGCCCCACGGGGGCCGGGAGGCCCGCCAGGACCGCGTCGACGACGTCGGCCGCCGCGGCGGCGCCGCCCGCCTCGTCGATCGCCTGGCGCATCGCGGCGACACCGGCGGCGATGTCCGCGTCCGCGGCCACCCGCCGCACCGCCTCCCGCAGGGACTGGCCGGTCACCTCCTCGCGCGGCAGGTGGACTCCCAGGCCGAGCCGTTCGATCTGGGTGGCGTTGACGCGCTGCTCGGCCATCTGCGGCACGGCGACCAGGGGCACGCCGTGGGCCAGCGCCTCCATCGTGCTGCCCATCCCCGCGTGGGTGACGAAGACGGAGGCAGCCGCGAGCACGTCCAGCTGGGGCACGCTGACATGCACCTCGACGTTGGCGGGCAGCTCCCCCAGCTCGGCCGGGTCCACGCCCTGGCCCACCGTCATGACCACGTGGTGGTCCGTCCCCCGGAACGCCTCGACGCACGACCGGTAGAAGTCCGGCCGCCGGGTGAACTGCGAGCCGAGCGAGACGTACACGACCTCGCGCCCCGTCTCCGGCCGGCGCCAGCTCCCCTGGAACGACCGGTCGGCCAGCGCCGGGCCGACGTAGTGGCACTCCTTCGCCCGCACCGTCTCCGGCCGCCGCTGGAACGCCCGGGGCAGAAAGGCCACGACCCGCTCGGGCGCCAGGGTCAGCTCGTGCACGCCGACGGCGCAGCCGTGAGCGGTCAGGGCCGCCGCCAGGCCGGCGAATCCGGGGAAACGCGAGACGTCGTCAAGGCCGAACATCTCCTCCAGGACCCCCTCGTACGGCACGTGGGAAGGAGACAAGTGGATCGTCGGCACGCCCCACCTGCTCGCCAGCAGTGGCCCGGCCCAGGCATAGACGTCGTACAGCACGACGTCCGGCCGGTCGTCCGCGAACGCCGCGCCGAGCGCCTCCACGGCGCCCAGGTTGAGCCCGATCGCCTGGGCGACGCCCAGCACCAGGTCCTCCGGTGCCTCACCCTGGTCCGCCGCCTCGTACAGGACCGGCGTGGCGCCCGCCGCGCGTACGTGCCGCTCGAACTGTGCCGTGACCGCGTAGCTGACGCGATGGCCACGCCGCACCAGCTGCTCGACCACCGCCAGGGTGGGCAGTACGTGACCCGCCTGCGGCACGTTGAACACCGCGACATGTCGGTGAGGGGCGCTGCCGGGCCGGGCTGCCTGCGCGGGAATGGACGAAACGGGCATCGGTCGCTCTCCTGGCCTCAGTGGACGCCACCCCGCCGGGCGGGGTGGCGAAGATCACTGGGGTGTAACGAGACACGACGGTGCCACGGTGTCGCCGGTGGGCGCACCTCACCCGATCGGTACAACGCGCCGGGCCCGCGTCCTGCTGGCGGGAGCGGTCCGCGGGCCGGTGGAAAAGGCCCTGACGGGTCAGATGAACGGCACGTTGACGCAGGCCAGCCGCGCGCCCGCGGTTCCGGCGTGGCCGGGGTGGGTCTGCGTGGCGTGCTCGTGCACGACCACCGAGCGGGCCTCGCCGGGACGGAACCGCCACCGCACGGAGGACAGCGCGCCGCCCTCGCCCCGGTCGTCCGTGGTGAGGTCCAGCCACACCTCGTTGCGCGGGTTGGCGTACGCCGGGTCGGTCGAGGGCTGCACCGGGTCCTTCACGTGCTGGTAGTGCGGCCCGGAGTCCGCCGGCCGCGGCCCGCACGGCTTCTGGTGGACGTGGGCGCCGAACGTACGCAGCGGCTGGACCCCCTCCAGCCACAGGGCGACGCTCGTCCCGCCATCGGGTTCGCGGCGCTCCAGGACCACGACCCGGCTGCCGATCGGGATCGATCGCGTGTCATAGGTGATGGCGGTGCGGGGCGAGGCCCCGAACCGCTCCTGGACCAGGACATCGGGGGCCGGCGCCCCCAGGGTCGCGGTCACGGCCAGGGAGGCAGCCAGAGCAGTCATCGCCAGGGACATGTCCACCTCTCGGAGACGGCTCGTCGGGCCGGTTCTCATGCGGTGCGCGGGTCGGCGACCTTGGCCCTTCGACGGCTCGACGCTCGACGGCTCGACGACGCCACGACGCCACGGCTCGGCGTACGAGGCGGCTCGGCGTACGAGGGCGGCGGCCGGCGGGCGGCCGTACGGGGGCGGAGGTCGCCGGTTCGCATCATTCGTGCTCGCGGCGGCGGTTGGCTACCGGGTATCCGGCCATACCGTGCTCCCGGGCCGGCGCGGGGAAGCCTCCGGCCCGGCGCGCGCCATCTCCGTACGCGCCCCGAGTCCCGTGCCCCAGGCCCCGCGCCCCGATCAACGGCGAGGTTCCGCCGCGCCGTTCGGCCCAAGCCGCTCAGCGTGGGCCGGTCAGTACAGCGGTCGCCGCGGCCACCCACCCCCGTACGCCGCGTTTTGACGCGCCCCTGTCAGTCCGACGCGACCCGTGGCACTCTGCCTGACGTACCCGATCCGCACCGCTCGTCTGCCCGGACCCGTATCGCGGTCCGGCCCCCACGGCCCGCGCCGCACCCTTCGCGCGTGGCCTCGGCAGAAGGAGTATGCGTGAGACGCCCCCACACTCTCGCCGCCGAGCAGCAGCGGGTCCGCGACTTCTGGACGCCCGAACGCATGCGTACGGCCACCCCGTTCGACCGTCTCGTCGCGCAGCCGCGCGACCGGCGGGGCCCGGCGCCGTCCTCCGAGGGCGGCACGACCACGGTCGCGCCCACCGGCCCGGCGGCGGACGCGCCGCCCGCCTCACGGCCGTCGGCCTCGTCGCCGACCTCCTCGCGCTCCTCCCGCTCGGCCGCCTTCCCGCAGGCCGGCGGCCCCTGGACGGGCGGGGGCGCCGTGGTCAAGACCTCCGGCCGGGTGTTCTTCACCTTCCAGGGCCGCACCGCCTCCTGCTCGGGCAACGCGGTCACCAGCCGCAACGCCAGCACGGTGATCACCGCCGGGCACTGCCTCAAGTACCAGGGCAGCTGGCACACCAACTGGGCGTTCGTCCCGGCCTATCGGGACGGCCAGACGCCGTACGGCACGTGGACGGCGACCACGACACTGGCCACGCCCCAGTGGGCGGACCGCGAGGAGATCAACTTCGACATCGGCGCGGCCGTCGTCGGCCCCGTGGGCGGCAAGAAGCTCACCGAGGTGGTCGGGGCCCAGGGGCTGCAGTTCAACGGCGGCTACAACAAGCCGATGTACGCCTTCGGGTTCCCCGCGGCCGCCCCGTACGACGGCACGAAGCTCATCCACTGCAGCGGGAACACCACGAAGGACTTCCTGCTCACCAACGACCACGCGATGGGCTGCAACATGACCGGCGGGTCCAGCGGCGGCCCGTGGTTCGCCTCGTTCGACGAGGCCACCGGCACCGGCCTGCAGACCTCGGTCAACAGCTTCGGCTACACCTTCCTGCCCAACAGGATGTTCGGCCCGTACTTCGGCGACGACGCCAAGGCTCTCTACGAGCGAGCCCAGGCGACGAACTGACGTCGCGCCGGAACCGAACCGCACCGAGGCCGGGGCCCACCGCCCCGGCCTCCTCCTGACGCGCCGGGGCGCCGATGAGCTCGCCCTGCGGGAGGGTCGGCGTCCGCGCCTACGCCTTGCGGCGCTTCCGCAGCCACACCGTGAGGGCGGTCAGGCCGGCCGCTCCGAGCGCCGCCGCCTTCAGGGTGATCTTCGCGGACAGCCAGGCGATCCCGAAGCCGTGCCAGCCCAGGGACCGGATCAGCCACCACAGCAGCCCCGCGGTGGCCGCCCCGCACACCACGGCGACCGTCACCTTCGCCCAGAGCCGCATCGGCGCCGCGTCCTCGGCCGTCTCACTCATACGGGTGACTATAGGCGGATTGGATCTTGTCCGTGGGCCGGCTGCCCGGCCCGGCGAACGAGTGATCCTGCGGGGCGGCCAGATAGCACCGCCGCGCTCCGGGCACACCGGGGATGACGTCGAGGTGATGTCACTGCCGAGCCCAGCGAGGAGCGACGACACGATGAGCGAGTTCGAGCGGTCCAGGACCATGCCGGCCCTGCCCGAGCTGGTCTTCGACCAGGCGGCCGATGTGAACCTGATGGACCGCTGGCTGCCCCGCGACCTGCATGTCCGCGCCGAGGAACCGCCCGCCGTCACCGTCCACGAGGACCGTACGGACGAGGACGCCCGCGGCCTCTTCGCGGCCCACCCCGACCAGCTCCGCCTCGAATGGGGCACGCGCGACGACGGCCGGTACGCGGGCTGGCTGCAGGTGGCCGGCATCGGCAGCGGCGCCAGCGAGGTCACCGTCCACCTCTCGTTCTTCGACGGCAGCCACGCTCCTCCCGACGACGTCGTCCAGGCCGCGCTCGACGACAGCCTGGAGCGGCTCGCCGAACAGGTCCGGATGCGCGTCGAATCGGCGGGCTGACGGGCTGACGGGCTGACGGTCCTCGGGAGCACCGGGCCGGCGGCCACCGGGCTCACGGACGGCGCACGTACGGAGCGCCACGGAGCGCCAAGGTCAAACCGAGGGTTGACGCCCCCTCGCACCCCCGCGCCATAACGTATGGCCATGCCAACCATCTCGTTACGGCCCACCGCCGTACGGCTGACTCTTCTGACGGCGCTGCTGCTCACCGCCGGCGCGCCGGCCGCGGTGGCGGCGGGCCCGCAGGCGGACCCGCAGGCAGGCCCCGGGCCGACCTTCAGGCAGCCCCCCGGGCGGACCTCCAGGCCCGCCCCCCATCCGATCCCGGGACCGACCCCCAGGCCACCGGCCCCCGGCTGCCGGCCCCCCACGGCACCCAGCCGGTCGGGACCCGGACCCTCCAGCTGACGGACACCTCCCGGCCCGACCCGTGGAAGCCGGCGGCGGGCAACCGCCGGCTGATGGTCTCCCTCTGGTACCCGGCCCTGCTGCCGTCCGCCGCCAAGGCCCCCTATGTGTCGAAGGAGCTCTCCACCGCCATCCACGGCAAGGACGAGCTGAGCACCGTCCGCACGAACTCCACCGTCGACGCCCCCGCGCTGCCCGCGCCCCGGCCGCTGGTCGTGCTGTCGCCCGGCTTCGGGCTCAGCCGTGCGACGCTGACCGCCCTGGGCGAGGACCTGGCCGCCCGCGGCTATCTGGTGGCCGCCCTCGACCACACGTACGAGGGCCCCGTGGAATTCCCCGACGGCACCCTCGAACAGTGTCTGATCTGCGAGAAAGCGGACCACGCCGCTGTCGTCCGGAACCGCGTGAAGGACATCTCCTTCCTGCTCGACCGGCTGACGGCGCCCGACAGCGGCCTGCCCGTCGACCGCGACCGCATCGCCGTGGCCGGGCACTCCATCGGCGGCGCCGCCGCGGTCGAGGCCCTGGGCGAGGACCCGCGCGTGGACGCGGCCGTGAACATGGACGGCGACTTCCTCACGCCGCCGCCCACCACCCCCGTCACCCGGCCGGTGCTGCTGCTCGGCGCGGCCCGGGCCAAGGACCCCCAGGCGCAGGTCACCTGGGACGAGCGCTGGACGCGCCTGGCCGGCTGGCGGCGCTGGCTCGACCTGCCCGACGCGGGGCATCTGTCGTTCTGCGACCTCCACTGGGTCGCCGACCACTTCGATGTCAGCCATCAGATCCCGCCGGAGGAGACCGGGCCGGTCTTCGGCACGCTCCGGGGCGAGCGCACGACGGCGCTGACCCGCGCGTACGTCGCCGCCTTCCTGGACCAGCACCTGCGGGACCGGCCCACTTCCCTCTTCGACCGGCCCGCCCCGGCCTACCCGGAGGTGACCGTCTTCAGGAAGTGACACGCGGTCACCCGCTGATGCGCGGCGGTGTCAGACCGGCGGAACGAGGGTGAAGTAGCGGTCGAGGACCTTCCGGTCGCCCGTGACCTCTAGGCGGTCGGCGGGCAGCCGCTGCCAGAGGAACAGCGCCAGGTCGGAGGCGGTACCGGCCAGCTCGACGTCGTACGGGCCGGTGCCGTCCGTCAGCCGGACCTCCGCGCCCTCGAAGTGCACCGTCCAGCCGCGAGTGCCGTCGGTGCGGCGGAACCGGAAGCGCTCGCCCGCGCCGGGCGGGGCCTGGGTCCAGGCCCGCCGGGCCGGCGCCATGACCTCGAAGGTGTGGGTGACGACGTCCTCCGCGAGGTCGGCGGCGAACGGCCGGGGCGCCCCGAGCGCGCTCTCGGCGTCCCAGCGGTGCACGGCCGCCTCGATGGCTTGAATCCGCTGCCAGAACCCGGTGGTGCGCTCCTCGCCGAAGGTCCACACCGGCACGTCCGGGCCGGCGCTCGTGAACTGCTCCGCCAGCGCGGCCGCCCCGTCCGCGAACCAGTCGATCAGGCTGGCCGGCACGGGCTCGCGGTGCGGTGCCCCCTCCGGCGACTCCGGCCAGCCGGAGCGGTCCGCGGGGAGGGCGAGGAAGCCGACGTCCAGGTCGGCGGACGGCGTCCGGGCGATCAGGTTCGCCACGGTGTCCGGTGGCTGCTGCAGCCGTTCCCGGACGATGTGGGCCACGAAGCGCTGGACACCGCCCAGGTGCCCGACGAGGTCGGTGACCGACCAGTCGGGGCAGGAGGGCACCAGGGGCGCCCTCTCCGCCTCGGCCGCGCGGCGGGCCGCGGCCTCGAACGCCTGGACCTCACGGCGGAAGTGGGAGACATAGTCCATGGCTTCACTCTGCCCGCGGCCGCCCTCCGGGCGGGGCCGTTCGCCGATTCCCGTGCCCGCGCGGGCACTTCGCCGAGTGATCCACCCCGGTGTCGGCGCGGCCCACGGCCCGCACCACAATGGGGCCGATCACGGGGAGGAACCATGACGGTGACCGAGGCGAGCGGCGGAACGCGCCGGCCCGCGAAGACCGGTGTCGCGGCGGGCGCGCCCGCCGCGCTGTGGGCGGCGGCGGCCACGCTGCTGGTGGAGGCGGTCCTCGGATCGAGCAGTTCCTTCCTGCTGGACGTGCGGGGGAATCTCGACGACGTCGGACAGGTCCTGAGCGCGTCCGCCGTGGGCCTGGTCGGCGGCCTCGCCTACGGCGTCGTGGGCGCGGTCCTGCTGAACCTCGTGGCCGCCCCCATGGCGCTCGTCACCCTGATCGCGTCCCGCTTCACCGCCCGCCGCTTCGGCCGGAAGGACACCTGGTACTGGTGCCTTGGCGTGCACCTCGTGCTGGCGGTGGCCGTCGTGCTCCTGCTCGGCCTGCCGTACGTGCTGCTCGCGCCGTTCGAGCCCCTGTTCCATCTGGCCTGGTTCGTGGCCCACACGGTCGTCCTCGCCCCGGTCGTCCTGGTGGCGCGCGCCGCCGCCGACCGCAACGCGCACGGCAGGCGCTATCTGCCGCTGCTGGTGCGGGTCGCCGGCGGCGCGGCGTTCCTGTTCGCCGCACAGGTCGTCGCGTGCGTGGCCTACGTCGCCGGGCGCTGAGCCCCCGCGGCGGGGCGCGCCGGGCCCTGCCCGTACGACGCCGCGACCGGACCGCTCGACGCCGTGGCCGGGCCGTCCGACGCCGTGGCCGGGCCGCGGCCCTCCGCCGTACCGCCGGCCGGCGATCCCGGGCCCGTCGGCGCCGACGGGCGGACCAGGGCGAGCACCAGCACGCCACCCACCGCCGCGGCCAGCGCCGAGCACAGGAAGACCCGGTCCAGGCCGGCCGCGAAGGCGTGGTGCACGAGCTGTTCGACCGCGCCCCGCCCCTCGGCCGGCGCCGTGGCCACCAGCTGCTGGGCCTGGCCGCCGGCCAGCATCGACGCCGCCGACTCCGGGTCCCGTACGGTGTCGGCCCCGGCCAGCACGCCCTCGACGCGGCCGGTGAACACCGCCCCGAACACGGCGATGGCCAGCGTCATGCCCAGCTGGCGAAAGGTGTTGACGGCCCCGCCGGCCATGCCCATCCGCCGCGGCGGCACCGTGCCCATCGCCGCGGACACCAGCACCGGCGTGGCCAGGCCCACCCCGGCGCCCACCACGCACAACCCCGCCACCAGCGCCGACGCGCCGGAGCTCGTCGACACCGCGCCGGAGAGCAGCAGCATCCCGAGCGCGATGCCGAGCAGCCCGATCCCGATCGGCAGATGGGGGCGCAGCCGCTGGAGGTGGCGGCCGGCCACCGCCGAGACCACGAACGACGTCGCCGCCAGCGGCGTCAGCGCCAGGCCGCTCGCCACCGGGCCGTGCCCCAGCACGGACTGGAGCCACAGGGAGACCAGCACCAGGCAGCCGAACGCCCCGCCCTGGAGCAGCAGGGCGCCGCTCATCAGCCCGGCGAACGAGGGCCGGCGCATCAGCGCCAGATCCAGCATCGGCTCGCCGCCGCGGCGCTCCCGGCCCCGCTCCACCAGGAGGAATGCCACCAGGGACAGCGCCGCGACGGCGAACGCGCCCAGCGTCACCGGCCGGGACCAGCCGGCCTCGCCGCCCCGGATCAGCCCGTAGGTGAGGGCCGCCGCGGCAAGCGTGAACGTCACCGCGCCGGGCACGTCCACCCGGCCCCGCCACGACCCGGCCCGGGCCGGGTCCACGGGCAGCACCCGCAGCGTCAGCAGCACCGCGCCCGCCGCGATCGGCAGGTTCACCAGGAAGATCGCCTGCCAGCCGACGTGCTCGGCGAGCAGCCCGCCCAGCACCGGGCCGGCCGCGGCCGCACCGCCGTTCACCGCGCCCCAGACGCCGAAGGCGGTGCCGCGGTCGCGGCCGTGGTACGTGGCGCCGAGCAGGGCCGCCGAGGTGGCGAACATCGCGGCACCGCCCACGCCCTGGGCCGCCCGCGCGGCCACCAGCGTCCCGGCGTTGGGGGCCAGCGCGCAGACGAGCGAGGCCGCGGCGAAGACCACGAGCCCGTAGACGTACAGTCGGCGCCGGCCGAACAGGTCGGCCAGCGACCCGGCGGCCAGCAGCAGCGCGGCCAGCGCCAGCGAGTAGGCGTCGATCACCCATTGCAGCGAGGAGAAACCGGCGTCCAGGCCCTCCGCCATCTGCGGCAGCGCGACGTTCACGATCGTGACGTCCACCAGCAGGATGAAGGCGCCGAGGGAGACGGCCACCAGGGGCCACCACTTGCGCATGGAGTGAAATCCTTCGTTCCAGTCGTGCGGCGGAAGGTCCGCCGCCGATACGGAAGGGTCGGCCGACGGCGCGGGGACGACACAGCCAGGCGCCTCTCGGTGGCGATATTCGACATGTTCTAGCCTCGGTGTGGTGAATCCCGACATGACGCCGGACCCGCCGCCGCTCGCCCCCCGACCGTCCGACGCACCGGGCCCGGCGGCCGGCGGCGCGCCGGGCCCCGACACGCCGTCCCGCGAGGCGGGCGCCTTCCTGCTGTCCCTCGACGAACAGGACCGGCGGCTCGCCCACGCCCTCCAGATCGACGGCCGGGCCTCCTTCCGGAAGATCGCCGAGGTGCTGGGCGTGTCCGATCAGACGGTCGCCCGCCACTACACCCGGCTGCGCTCGAGCAGCACTCTGCGCGTGCTCGGGCTGGTCGACCCGCTGCGCGTCGGCGAGACCCCCTGGTTCGTGCGGCTGCGCTGCACGCCGGACGCGGCGGCCTCCGTCGGCGAGGCGCTCGCCCGGCGTCCGGACACCAGCTGGGTCAGCCTCAACTCCGGCGGCACCGAGATCACCTGCGTGGCCCAGCCGTACGGCCGGGGCGGCGACGAGTTGCTGCTGCGAAAGCTGCCGCGCACGCCCCGTGTCGTCGACATGTCCGCGCACTGCCTGCTCCACGTCTTCTTCGGCCGGGACCTCAGCCCGATCACCAAGACCGGCCCGCTGACGCCCGAGCAGGTCGCCGCGCTCACCCCGGAGGACGCGCTCGACCGGAGCGGGCCGGCGCCCCGGGCCCCGTACCCGCTCGACGAGGGGGACCGGCGGCTGCTGGACGCGCTCGGCGTGGACGGGCGGGCGCCCATCGGTGAACTCGCGGCGGCCACCGGCTGGTCGCAGACCACCGTGCGGCGCCGCATGGCGGAGCTCCGGGCGGCCGGCGCGCTCTACTTCGACGTCGACTTCCATCCGCGCGTGCTGCACCACGGGTTCCGGGCGGTGCTGTGGCTGGAGGTGGAGCCCCGCCACCTCGCCGCGGCGGGCGCCGCCCTGGCCGGCCACCCGGAGGTCTCCTTCGCGGCCGCGACCACCGGCACGGACAACATCTACGCCAGCGCCATCACCTCCGACGCCACGGCCTTCTACCGCTATGTCACCGGGGCGGTCGCCGCCCTGCCGGGCGTGCGGCACTTCAGCACCGCCCCGGTGCACCGCACGCTCAAGGGCCCGGGGCCGCTCTGGCACGCCACGCGCTCCGAGGGCTGAGCGGGTGCGGGGGCTCACGGCCGAACGCGCCTCTGACCGGCGCTCTTTCACGCGGGCGTCGGTCAACGGCCCGCCCGGCCTGGGGTACAGTGATGCCGTTCGAGCAGTGATCGATCATCGACCGAGGAGGTGGGACCCATTACCGCAAGCGCAGGTCGGGTGCTCCCCTCCCACAGCCGTGCGGCCCACCGGGCATAGGTGACCGCCGCGGGAGCGCCCTCAGGCATCCCGAAAGGCTCTCGTCTCTCATGTCGAACGACCCGTTCTCCCCGCTGTCCCCCTCTTCTTCGTCCTCCGGGTCCCGCGCGTCCGCCGCGCCGCTCCTGCCCGAGTCGCTCGTCGTGACCCGGCTCCGCGCCGCCGGCTGTGTCTTCGCCGAGGACGAGGCGCGGCTGCTCCTCGCCACGGCCCGCACCCCCGACGAGCTCGCCGCCATGGTGGACCGGCGCGTCGAGGGGCTGCCCCTCGAACACGTCCTGGGCTGGGCCGAGTTCCACGGTCTGCGCCTGGCCGTCGACCCCGGGGTCTTCGTGCCGCGCCGCCGCACCGAGTTCCTCGTGGAGCGGGCCGCCGCGCTCGCCCGGCCGGGCGCCGTCGTCGTCGACCTGTGCTGCGGCTCGGGCGCGCTGGGCGCGGCCCTGGCCGCGACCGTGGACCGGGCCGAGCTCCACGCCGCCGACATCGACCCCGCCGCGGTGCGGTGCGCGCGCCGCAATGTCGCCGCCGTCGGCGGCCGGGTGTACGAGGGCGACCTCTACGAGCCGCTGCCCGCCGCGCTGCGCGGCCGGATCGACATCCTGCTCGCCAATGTGCCGTACGTGCCCACGGGGGAGATCGAGTTGCTCCCCGCGGAGGCCCGTGCCCACGAGGCGCGGGTGGCCCTGGACGGCGGCGCCGACGGGCTCGACGTCCTGCGCCGGGTGACCGCCGCGGCCTCCCGGTGGCTGGCGCCGGGCGGACACCTGCTGTGCGAGACGAGCGAGCGCCAGGCGCCGCTCGCCGTCGACGTCCTCGGCGGCGGGGGGCTCGTGCCGCGGGTGGCGGAGTCCGAGGAGTGGTACGCCACGGTCGTCATCGGCACGAACCCCACACCCTAGGAATCGGCCCGGGAACGGCGCCCTTCGGCTGCGCCGCTCGCGCGGGCCGCGAGGGTGCGGGCCAGGGCGGCAACCCGCGAGGTGAGACCGGTCCAGTCGTCGGCGGTCGTGCCGAGGTAGCCCGCCCTGGCACGCTCCAGCAGCTCGCGCTCGGGTGTCGTGAGCGTCCGCGCGATCGCCTCGGCGGCGGCGTCCTTGGAGACGATCCGGCCGGTGTCGAGCGTGACGAGGACGCGGGCCAGGGTGAGGAGGGCATTGCGCTCATCGCCTTCGATCCCGGCCACGAGGTCCGGGACGACGGCGAGGAGCGCGTTCCTGAGCAGCTCGGGCGGGACGGGGGCGACCACGTCACCGAACGCGGGGCCGCGCAGCACGCGGTGCGCCGAGTGAACCGTGGCCAGCAGGACGAGGGTGTCGGGATCGCTCGTGGGCTGCGGAAGGTGGCCGCGGGCGAGGTCGTCGCGAAGCCACTCGCCGTACTGGACGTCGCGCCGGGGCGTGTCGGTCAACGGGCTGATGTCGTCGACGACGATGCCGGTCAGCTCGATGGGCCGCCGGTGCGCCGCGTCGGGGAAGCGCGCGGCGTGACCGCGCCATCCGGAGACGCCCAGCAGCAGCGAGACCAGCGCGGCCCGCTCGGCCGCGGTCAGCGAGCGACGGGTGAGCACGAGCAGGTCGATGTCGCTGTCCGGACGCGGCCCCGACGCGGCCGCGGTGGAGCCGTAGAGGTAGGCGCCGACCACGTCCCCGGGGTTCTCCCGGTCCAGATGCTCCAGGATCGGGGCGATCGATTCGTCCATCACGTCAGACTAGCCACCGCTCGGAGCGGGTCCGAGGACAGCGGATGTCCGCAAGGGGTGCCACGCTGGACGCATGCCCGCCCGCCCTCGTATCACCGCCGCTCAGCGCCGCCACCGCCTCGCCGTCCGCCATCTGCTCGCCCCCGGCGCCCGCGCCCGCACCCCCGAGCAGGTCGCCGAGGCGGTGGTGGCCCTGCACTCCACCGACCCGGCCACCGTCCACCTCTCCGCCCTGGCGCGGCTGGCGGACCCGCGCGTCGAGGCGGTGGAGCGGGCGCTGTACGAGGACCGTTCGCTGGTGCGCATGCACGGCATGCGCCACACCCTCTTCGTGGTCCCGGACCACCTCGCCCCCGCCGTGCAGGCGGCCATGAGCGACAAGGCCGCCGCCACCGAGCGCCGCTCCCTGCTCGCCTTCGCCGCCCGCGGCGGCTTCACCCCGGAACTCCTCGCCGACGCCGAACGCGCCGTGCTCGACGCCCTCGCCGAACACGGCAGCCTCAGCGGCGCCCAGCTCGGTGCCCGCGTCCCCGCCCTGCGCCGCACCGTCACCGTCTCACCCGGCAAGCCGTACGAGACGCAGCAGTCGATCGGGGCGCGGCTGCTGCGGGTCATGGGCGTGGAGGGCACGGTCGTCCGCGGGCGGCCCCTCGGCTCCTGGACCTCGGGCCAGTACACCTGGGCGCCGGCCGCCCCGCACGCCCCGCTGTCCCCGGCCGACGGCCGTACGGAGCTGGTCCGCGCGTATCTCGCCGCGTTCGGCCCCGCCACCGAGGCGGACATCGTCTGGTGGACCGGCTGGACCGTCACCGCCGTGCGGGCCGCCCTGGCCGCCAACCGGGCCCTGGCCGCCGATCTCGACGACGGCCGGACGGGATGGCTGCTGCCCGCCGACGCCGACCCGGTGGCGGAGCCGGAGCCGTGGGCCGCGCTGCTGCCGGCCCTCGATCCCACGCCCATGGGGTGGAAGGAGCGCGACCACTACCTCCCCGCCCACCACAAGGAGGAACTCTTCGACCGCAACGGCAACATCGGCCCCACGCTGTGGTGGAACGGCCGCATCGCCGGGGCCTGGGCCACGCGCCCCGACGGCACGATCGCCTGGCGCCTGCTGGACGACATCGGCCGGCAGGGCACCACGGCGATCGAGGAGGCGGCCGCCCGCCTGGAGGCCCTGCTCGCGGGCACGCGTGTCACCCCCCGCTTCCGCACCCCCCTCGAACGCCGTCTCGCCGCCGCACGACAGCACCTGGCCCGGCCCGGGCCCCACGCCGGGCCGGGCCGGGCCTGATGGTCAGCTCACCGAGTACGACAGGCGTACGGCGTCGGCGCTGTCGCTGATGCGCAGCCGCAGGTAGTAGACGAACTCCTCACCGAAGCGGGTGGGGATGGTGCACCTGTCGCTGAGCGTGACGGTGCGACGCGTGTGCGCGGGCCTGCCGGCGGGGCCGATCGGTCCCACCACCTGCGGCATGATCTCGGAGTCGCGCACCGCGCAGCACTGGTGCACCTCCACGCCGATCGTGCCCAGGGACGGGTTGGCGGAGGGGTCGTCCAGCTCCGCCGCGACATCGATGGTGATCGTCCGGCCCGCGGCCGCGTGGAAGGGCAGCGAGTACATCGTGACGGTCGTCGACGGGGTGAAGGTCTCCGAGAGCGGCAACCCCACCGGATTCGAGCAGGACTTCGTGGTACGGGGGGCGGTGTCGGCCGGCGCGGCGACCCCCGTACCGCCACCGGGCGCGGTGACCGCTCCACCGCCACCGGGGACGGCGGGGGACGCGGACGCGGGCCCGGCTCCGGCGGGCGAGAGCGTGCACGCCATCAACAAGGACGTGGCGAACAGGGCGAGTTTCCTCATGGCCGGAGGCTGCCCACGCCCGGCGGTGGCGCCAACGCGCGCGGTGCCGACTCCCCTCCTTCCGGCGAGGGTTCGAACGCGATTGTCGGAGCGTCCCGTGTTTCCCTCTCCGCTGCCGCCGGGGGAGGGGAGAGAGGAACACGGGGACCCGATGTGCGCCTCACCGCTTGAGGTCGCTGAGCACACCGCTGAGGTTCACCACTTGATGGCAGCCGGACGCCTGCCGCCCGGTGGCCGGAGTGCCCGGCTTGGCACAGGTGACGGCCGCGGTGACGGTGGCGTTCTCGGTCACCTTGATGGGAGTGACCCAGTGGTAGTCCTGGTTGCGGAAGGTCTCCAGCGCGATGGTGGTGACCTTGCTGTCCCCGAAGGTGAGGGTCAACAGACCCTCGTCGCCCTGGAAGTTGGCGACCACGAGGTCGGTGATGCCGAAGACCTTTCCGGCCGGGACCTGGTAGGTCCCCACCTTCCGCGCCCCGCCGTCCGTCTGGACGTCGATCGTCGATGAACTCTGCTGGCCGCTCCCGGGGACCGTGCCGGGCCCGCCGTCCGCTCCCGGGCCGCCGCCGGTGCCCGGCCCGGTGCCCGTGCCGGCCGTGGCCTCCTGTCCCTGGCCCTGCCCCTGGCCACCGGTCCGGCCCTGCCCGCCGGACCCGCCGCCCGGCGCCCCCGCCCGGTCCCCCTGCTGCTCGGCGCCGCCGGCCTCCCTCTCCCGCGCGGCCTCGGTCGCGGCCTGCTGGGCGGTGCTGCGGACGGCCGGGCGGACCAGCGCGAACCAGGCGATCAGCAGCGCGAGGAGCGCGGCGAGCACGGCCAGCAGCCACCTCGGCAGCACCGGCACCTGCACGAACTCGCCGTCCAGCGGCCGGCGCCGGTCCAGCGGGTCGGCCTCCGGTACGCCGTCACCGGTCGCGGTGACATCGAGCTCGAAGGGCCATGTCGTCGGCGTGCCGAACCAGATGAGCCCGGGGGCCCGTACCCGCAGGCCCGTCTCGGCGGATTCCCCCGGCTCCAGGCGCCGCCGCTGAGGGGTGAAGCCGAACTTCAGCTCCTCGCCCGGCTGTTTGCCGGCCGGCTCGACGTCGATCGCCGTATTGCCCTCGTTGCGCACCGCGAGGCGGTAGCGCGCGGCCAGCCAGCCGCGCCGGCGCCGGGGCTGGAGCTCCGTGCGGAGCTCCAGGAAGGGCTCGATGTGCACGGTGGTCTCCGACACGGCCACCGACTCCGGGTGCTCCGCGGGCAGGACGCGGACCCCCAGCGGGACCTCTCCGGCGCGAATGTCGGGGGACCGGGGCGGGGCGAGCCGCACCGTCACCGTCTCGGAGGTGCCGGGGTAGAGGGAGACGCGCGCCGGTTCGACGGTGCTCCACGCGGCGCAGTCGCCCACGACCTCGAGGGTGTAGGCCTCGACGATGTCGCTGTCGTTCCGCACGCTCAGGGTCGTCGTCGCCTCGCCGCCGGGCGACACCGTCACGGTCGGCATTCTCAATTCGGCAGAAGAGGTCACAGCAGTGAACCTAGGGCGGCCGACGCGCGTAACGCGAGGGTCGAAGGGGGCAACGAGCGGGCAGTCGCGGTGCCCAGCGGTACACCATCGCGCTGCCCTCGGGCGGGCGGGGCCCCCGCCGGTGACGGCGGGGGCCGGGCCCGGCACGGACCTCGCGGCCGACGGAATTCGAAGAGACGGGTACGGAGCAATGACCTTCATCGATGAGACGCGCACGTCCACCACGCCGGCGGTACGGGAGCGGGGGCGCGGGGCGAGCGCGCGGACGGCCGCCGCCGAGTCCGCCGCGGGGGCGGGAAAGGCCCAGCGGGCCGAGCGCACGGAGCGCACCGAGCGGTCCGAGCGGGCCGAGCGGGCCGAGCGGGCCAGAATCCCGGTGGCCGTGTACGCGGAGGACCTGATCCTGCACGCCGGCGTCGTCCAGCAGTTACGGCAGCGCCCGGAGGTGGAGCTGCTCCCGGACGCCGACGCCGACCGGGCGGAGGTCTCCCTGGTGGTGGTCGACACCGTGGGCGAGTCCGCCGTGCGACTGCTGCGGCGGCTCCAGCGCGACACCGCCACCCGCACCGGGCTGGTCGTGGGCTTCTTCGAGACGGGCGCGCTCCAGACGATGATCGAGTGCGGGGTCGCCGCCGTGCTGCGGCGCGCGGAGGCCGATCAGGACCGGCTCGTACACCTCATCACGGCCATGGCCAACGGCGAGGGTGTGCTCCCGGGCGACCTGCTGGGCCGGCTGCTCGACCACGTCAGCAGCCTCCAGCGGACCGTGCTCGAC
Source organism: Streptomyces sp. URMC 123 (assembly GCF_051386515.1). NCBI lineage: Bacteria > Bacillati > Actinomycetota > Actinomycetes > Kitasatosporales > Streptomycetaceae > Streptomyces > Streptomyces sp. URMC 123. The sequence goes on from NZ_JBPQTV010000064.1 coordinate 21,747, forward strand.
CCCCGGGGGCTGACGCTCTCCACCCTGACGGCACGCGAGGCGGACATGCTGCGGCTGGTGGCGGAGGGCTTCGACACCGTGGAGATCGCGCAGAAGACGTCGTACTCGGAGCGCACGGTCAAGAACGTGCTGCACGAGGTCACCACCCGCCTCCAACTGCGCAACCGGGCCCACGCGGTCGGGTACGCCATGCGCCACGGGCTCATCTAGCCGTACGGCTCCTCCGCGCCCCGGGTCACCCGGCGGCGGGCGCCGTTGCCCGAAAGAGCAGTGGCGCCTTCCCCCGGCCCGGGTACTCCCGGCCTGTACTCCCCGGCCCGGCCCCGTGAGGCTCGTTCGCGAAGGAACCGCACAGCAACCGCTCCCCGACTGCGAGGTGGACCGTGATCGGCACCGCTGGCCCGGCAGCGCGGCCCCGGCTGGGCAGACTGGCCGCCGCCGTGGTGCTGCTGCTTCCCCTGGCGGCGGTCGGCACCGCACCCGGGCCGGCCGCCGCACCGGCGCGCGCCGTCGCCGCGGAGGCCGCGCCCGCCGGCGGGCGGATCGTCTTCGCGGGCACGGAGCACCGGAGCCTGGGCCGGGTGACGCGCACCGACGAGAGCGAGCCGCTGTTCGGCGCGGGGCCCGCCCACTTCGACCAGCAGCCGTCCGCCCGCGCGGACCTGCTGGTCTTCACCGCGCTGCGCGACAGCGCCCGCCCGCAGGTGTATCTGCGCGAGGCGAGCGGCGCGGTGCGCCGGGTGACCACCGACCGCGACGCCGCGCACCCCGCGCTCTCCCCGGACGGGAAGCTCGTGGTGTTCGACTCCGCGGAGCCCGGTGGCCCCGGCGGCGGCACCCAGCGGGACCTGTGGGTGGTCGGCGTCGACGGGTCCGGCGCGCGCAAGCTCACGGACACCCCCGCCGACGAGACCTCGCCGACCATCTCGCCGGACGGCACCCGGATCGCGTACGCCAGCGACGCCGACCCCGCCCGCGGCCGGCAGATCCACGCGCGGCCCCTGGCCGGCGGCCCGGCCACCCGGATCAGCGACGGGCCGCCCGGCGACGCGACCGAGCCGGTGTGGAACCCGGTCGACGACCCCGCCCACCGCGACCTCGTCGCCTACACGCTGGACGCGGGCGGCGAGACCGGGCCCCGGCTGCGGGTGACGGACGGCCGCGGCACCGACCGCCCGCTCCTCGCGGGCCCCCAGGCGGACTGGAAGACCCGGTCGGCCGACTGGCTGCCGGACGGGAACGGGGTCGTCTTCCTCAGCCCGAACGAGCGGTGCGGCTGCACGCACTACGACCACGTCTACCGCGCGGTGGACCGGGCGACCGAGCAGGCCCAACTGGTGCTGGACGAGGACCGGTCGATCGACTCCCCGACCTGGCTGGGGCCCCTGACCGGCGGAGCCGTCGTCGTCGCGCGGACGAGCGCCCCGGCCCGGCACATCGCCACCCTCCAGGACGTCGCACCCGACGGCGCCGACCCCCGGGACCTCGGCCTCCCCCTCCTCAAGGAGGACCCGGCGGCCGACACCACCACCGACCCCGCGGCCGACCCGCTGTTCAACCCGGCCTCCGGCTTCGACCCGTGGACCGTGCGGCAGAACTACACCCCCGACGGCAGACGGATCGTGCTGACCCGCTTCGAGGACTCCGAGGCCGGGCGGATCGAACGGATCTGGCTGGCCGACGCGGACGGCGCGAACGCCCGGGCGATGCCGCTGGCCGGGCGCGGGCCCCGGGACTGGGACACCGACCCGACGTTCTCCCCGGACGGCCGGTACCTCGCCTTCACCAGGACCTCGCCCGGTGGCGTCGGCCCCGCCTCCGGCCCTGGCCGGATACTCATCGCCGACGCCGCCACCGGGGCGATCACCGGCGAGATCCGCCCGCCGGCCGGGCAGCCCGCCGGCGGCGACGCCCAGCCCACCTGGTCCTCGGACGGCGGCACCCTCGCCTTCACCCGCAACCACGTCATCGACGGCGCCGGCGGCAACAAGCACATCTGGACCGTGCCGGTGCGCGCGCTGGACCGGCAACGCGATCTGAGCGCCACGATCTGCCCCGGCACCTGCCAGGTGATCGACGACAGCCCGGCGTTCTCGCCCGACGGCCGGACCATCGCCTTCAACCGCGAGGACGGCGGCGGCCGGACCAACGAACGCAACGGCATCCTGCTCGCCCCGGTGTCCGGCGACGGATGCCGGGTGCTGCTCCCGGCCGGGCTGCGCGACGACCCGGCCGCCTGCGGACGGCCGCTGCCGGACACCTCCACCACCGGACCGTTCCAGCCGCGCGACG
>NZ_JBPQTV010000065.1:0-24038 GCF_051386515.1 Streptomyces sp. URMC 123
TGGGGCGGGGTGAGCGCCGCTCCGTACGAGCAGCTCAACCTCGGCGGCGCGGTCGGCGACGACCCCGCGGCCGTGACGGCCAACCGGAAGCGGGCGGCGACCTCGCTCGGGCTCGACCCCTCCCGCGTGGTCTGGATGAACCAGGTGCACGGCCGTGAGGTCGCCGTGGCCGACGGCCCGTGGGGGACCGGTGAGGTCCCCGCCGTCGACGCGGTGGTGACCGACCGTCACGGTCTGGCCCTGGCCGTGCTCACCGCCGACTGCGTCCCGGTGCTGCTGGCGGACCCGGTCGCGGGGGTCGTGGCCGCGGCGCACGCCGGCCGGCCGGGACTGCTCGCCGGGGTCGTCCCCGCGGCGGTCGAGGCGATGGTCTCCCTGGGGGCCGAGCCCTCCCGCGTCACCGCGGTCACCGGCCCCGCCGTCTGCGGCGGCTGCTACGAGGTCCCCGAGGAGATGCGCGCGGAGGTCGCCGCCGCCGTCCCGGAGTCCTGGGCCACCACCCGGCACGGCACCCCCGCCTTGGACGTCACCGCCGGGGTCCACGCCCAACTTGCCCGGCTCGGGGTGGAGAAGCGTGAGAAGTCGCACATCTGCACCCTGGAGTCGGCGGACCACTTCTCCTACCGGCGCGACCGGACCACGGGCCGGCTCGCCGGCTATGTCTGGCTGGAGCCCCCGGCGGACCAGCGGGCGAAAGGCGCGACATGACGGACCGCAAGGCACAACTCGCAGCGAACCTGGCACAAGTGGAGGAACGTATCTCCGCCGCCTGTGCCGCGGCCGGCCGCAAGCGGGAGGAGGTGACCCTCGTCGTGGTCACCAAGACCTACCCGGCCGACGACGTCCGGCTGCTCGCCGAACTGGGGGTGCGTCATGTCGCCGAGAACCGGGACCAGGACGCCGCGCCCAAGGCGGCCGAATGCGCCGATCTCCCCCTGACCTGGCATTTCGTAGGACAATTGCAGACCAACAAGGTGCGGTCGGTGGCCAGTTACGCCGACCTGGTGCACTCGGTCGACCGCTCCCGACTGGTCACCGCCCTCTCGGCGGCGGCCGTGCGGGCCGGGCGCGAGCTGGGCTGTCTGGTCCAGGTCGCCCTGGACGCCGAAGCGAGGGCCGAGGGCACCGCCGGCCGGGGTGGCGCGGCGCCCGACGCGGTGCCCGATCTGGCGGACGCGATCGCCTCCGCCCCGGGTCTGCGACTGGCCGGACTGATGACGGTCGCCCCGCTCAGCGGCGTGTACGCGGGGCGCCAACGGGCCGCCTTCGACCGGCTGATGGAAATCTCATCCGGCCTGCGCGTGGCTCATCCGACTGCGAACATGGTCTCGGCGGGGATGAGCGCGGATCTCGAGGAAGCGGTGGCGGCCGGTGCGACACATGTACGCGTCGGCACCGCGGTACTCGGAGTCCGACCCCGGCTCCGGTAACGTCGCGAAGCAAGTCGGACCACAGCAGAAAATATGGTCATTTCCGTCGATGGGCGGCGAGACCGAGTGGATACCAGGCCCCCGGTGACGGAGCCGATCCACCACAGAGCGGAGGACGCAGAGAATGGCCGGCGCGATGCGCAAGATGGCGGTCTACCTCGGCCTCGTGGAGGACGATGGGTACGACGGCCGGGGGTTCGACCCCGACGACGAGTTCGAACCCGAGCCGGAGCCCGAGCGGGCGCGCCGGCAGCACCCCCCGCACCAGCCGGAGCGGTCACAACAGGACGAACCGGTACGGGTCGTTCATCCGCCCGCCCCGCGCGAACCGGTCGCCCTCGCCACCGAAAGCGGACGATCCAGTTCGCTCGTCACCGAAAGCGGACGATCGGCGCGAATCGCACCCGTGTCGTCCATCACACCTGAACGCCAGAATCTGGAGAAGAACGCACCGGTGATCATGCCCAAGGTCGTGTCCGAGCGGGAGCCCTACCGCATCACGACGCTGCACCCCCGGACCTACAACGAAGCCCGTACCATCGGGGAACACTTCCGCGAGGGCACTCCGGTGATCATGAACCTGACCGAGATGGACGACACCGACGCGAAGCGTCTCGTCGACTTCGCCGCCGGGCTCGTCTTCGGTCTGCACGGGAGTATTGAACGGGTGACGCAGAAGGTGTTCCTGCTGTCTCCTGCTAACGTCGATGTCACGGCGGAGGACAAGGCCCGCATCGCAGAGGGCGGGTTCTTCAACCAGAGCTGAGACGCACCACAGGTGACACCGCGGCCATTCGGTCGATGCGAGCAGGGGAGAGGGAAGCGCGGAAATGAACGTCGTACTGGACGTGATCCACGTCGCGCTGCTGTGCTTCCTGGTCGTACTGATCTTCCGACTGGTCATGGATTACGTCTTCCAGTTCGCCCGCTCATGGCAACCCGGTAAGGCGATGGTGGTCGTCCTTGAGGCCACTTACACTGTCACCGATCCGCCGCTCAAGCTTCTGCGGCGGTTCATTCCGCCGCTGCGTCTCGGGGGCGTGGCGCTCGACCTGTCCTTCTTCGTACTGATGATCATCGTCTACATCCTGATCACCGTCGTGAGCCGGCTGTGAACGATACGGTCTTGCCGATTGCCGACGACAACGTTGAGGTGAAGAAGAGATGCCGTTGACCCCCGAGGACGTGCGGAACAAGCAGTTCACGACCGTCCGCCTCCGAGAAGGCTATGACGAGGACGAGGTCGATGCCTTCCTCGATGAGGTCGAAGCGGAACTGACCCGGCTGCTCCGCGAGAACGAGGATCTGCGCGCCAAGCTCGCCGCCGCGACGCGGGCCGCCGCGCAGAACCAGCAGCAGGGCATGCGCAAGCCCGAGCCGCAGGATCGGCCCGGCGCGCCGGTGCCCGCCGCCATATCCGGACCGCAGCCGGTGCCGCCGCAGCAGCAGATGGGCCCCCCGCAGCTTCCGGGTGGCGCTCCGCAGCTGCCGGCCGGCCCCGGCGGCCACGGCCCGCAGGGGCCGCACGGCCCGGGCCCGATGGGTCAGGGCGGTCCCATGGGTGGCCCGATGGGCGGCCCCATGGGTCCCGGTGGTCCGCAGATGCCGCAGCCGGGCCAGGGCCCGGGCGGTGACAGCGCCGCTCGTGTGCTGTCGCTGGCTCAGCAGACCGCCGACCAGGCGATCGCGGAGGCCCGTTCCGAGGCCAACAAGATCGTCGGCGAGGCCCGCAGCCGCGCCGAGGGCCTGGAGCGGGACGCCCGCGCCAAGGCCGACGCGCTGGAGCGGGACGCGCAGGAGAAGCACCGCGTCGCGATGGGCTCCCTGGAGTCCGCCCGCGCCACGCTCGAACGCAAGGTCGAGGATCTGCGCGGCTTCGAGCGCGAGTACCGCACGCGGCTGAAGTCGTACCTGGAGAGCCAGCTGCGCCAGCTGGAGAACCAGGCCGACGACTCGCTGGCCCCGCCGCGCACCCCGTCCCTGCCGCCGTCCCCGTCCATGGCGGGCGCCGGCGCGGGCATGGGGGGCCACTCCGGGCACTCCGGCCACTCCATGGGCGGCAACCAGTCCATGGGCGGGCACGGCCCGGCGAACGGGGGGCCGTCGTACGGCGGTCAGCAGCAGATGTCCCCGGCGATGACCCAGCCGATGGCGCCGGTGCGGCCGCAGGGCCAGCAGCCGATGCAGCAGGCGCCGTCGCCGATGCGGGGCTTCCTGATCGACGAGGACGACAACTAGGCGCCGCCGCTGTGCCGTCGGCAAGCCACACGGGCCGGGCCCGGGACTTCATGTCCCGGGCCCGGCCCGTTTGTCGTGTGCGTTGCCGTGGTGCGCTGTCGCGTGCGCATTCGTCAGTTTTGGGATCGATTGACCGGTTCGGGTGGCGCGGGTGCTCGGCCATTCGAGTGGCCGCGGAGCGCGCCGCCCGACGCGCGCCCGCGGTGGGCGTCAGGCCACCTTCGGGGCCGCCCGCATGCCGATGTAGCAGCAGCGGGTGCCGTCGGCCAGGGTGGAGAACACCACCGGCATCCAGTCCTCGCTGAAGGCCGCGCCGACGCCCGAGCCGGCGAACACCGTCTCCGTCACCGGCCGCAGCTCGATCTCCAGCGGCGCGGAGAAGTCCTTCATGCCGTCGACGAACTCGTAGACCAGGTGTCCGGCGCCCTTGTGTTCGGTGACGGTGATCACCACGCCCTCGCGCCGGTAGGTGCCCACGAGCGGGGCGTAGTCCACCGCCGGCGGCACCGCGGCCGGGGCGAAGGCGTCCGGCATCGTCACGCCGGCCAGCTCCTGGAGCAGCTCCCGGAAGAGCGCCGCGTACAGGCCGCGCGCCCCGCCGCCGTTGGTGGTCAGGGCGATCGCCACGCCCGCGCCGGGGACGACCCGCAGATAGGCGTACTGACCGATCGAGGCGCCGTCGTGGCCGAAGCCCGGGGTGCCGGACCAGTCGTACAGCGACCAGCCCAGCCCCCAGCCGTCCGCGCTGACGGTCCACTTGTCGGGGACGTCGACCTCGCGGCGGCGCATGGCCGCGACCGTGTCCGCGGCCAGCACCCGGGTGCCGTCCTGGGCGAGGCCGCCGTCCAGATGCATGCGGGCGAAGCGGACCACGTCGCCGGCGCTGGCGATGACCCTGCCGTACGGGCCGGCCGAGCGGGGCATCAGATCCCAGGCCGGGGCCGGCTCGGGCCGCTGCCCCGGCTCGCCGAGGTGGCTCATCGCCGCCCGGAAGGCCAGCGCCTCCTCGGGCAGGGTCATCGTGTGGCTCAGGCCGAGGGGCGCGAGAAGGTGCTCGCGCAGGGCCTGATCCCAGGTCAGACCGGTGAGCACCTCGACCATGCGGCCCAGGACGTTGTAGCCGACGCTGCTGTAGGACGAGCCGGTGCCGGGCGGGCAGTCCAGGGCCACGTCCCTGGCGGCTTCGACGTACTTCGCGAGGCAGTCGTCGCCCCGGCCGGAGTCATGGGTGAAGTCGCAGGTGAGGCCGCTGGTGTGGCTGAGCAGCCGGCGGGCGGTGATGGCGCGGGCCACCTCGGGCCCGCCGGCGACGGCGAAGTCGGGGAGCACGTCGGTGACGGGCGCGTCCAGGTCGAGCCGCCCGGCCTCGGCCAGCTTCATGACCAGGGTGGCGGTGTAGACCTTGGCGATCGAGCCGAGCTGGTACACCGAGTCGGGCGTCGCCGCCACGCCGGTGCCCAGGTGCAGCACGCCGGCCGCCAGTTCGTGGACGACGCCGCCGGTGAGGACGGCGAGCGAGGCGCCCGGCACGTGGTGGGCGGCGAGGAGTTCGTCGAGCCGGGCCTGCCAGCGGGCCGTGTCGAACCCGGTGGTGCGGTGCGCGGCTTCCTGGCGGTCGATCGTGGCGGACATGGCGTTTCCCCCTGTTGATGTGCGTGGTCTCGGGCTGCCCGGCGAGCAACACCGCACACTGTACGGTCCGCCGAACAGTGTTCGCAAGGCCGTACGGTGTTCGGTGACGCGGTATTCTGTCCGCGAGAGAGAGGGGGCCCTGTGCCGGCCGAGAAGCAGGACCTGGAACAGCCCATCCCGTCGGTGTGGACCCGGCCGCGGCCGCGCCGACGCGAGCAGCCGGCGCTGAGCCGGGAACAGATCGTCTCCGCGGCGCTGGAGTTGCTGGACGCCGAGGGCATCGAGGCCCTGAGCATGCGCAAACTCGGCACCCGCCTGAACGCGGGGGCCACGTCCCTGTACACGCATGTGGCCAACAAGGACGAGCTGATCGAGCTGGTCGTGGACGAGGTCCACGGCGAGGTCGAGGTGCCCGCCGCCGACGACCCCGAGCTCTGGCGGGAGGCCGCCGCGCGCTGCGCGGAGAGCCTGCGGGCCACGATCCTGGCGCACCCGTGGCTGGCGTCCGTCCTGGGCGGGATGGGGGTGACCCAGCTCGGGCCGAACGCGATGCGCCTGTCCGAGGGGCTGCTCAACCTGTTCGAGGCCACCCGCCTGCCCCCGGGCGAGGCGGACCTGGCCGTCTCGGCGGTGACCGCGTACGTCATCGGCATGGCCACCACCGAGGCGGCGTGGCTGACCACCCTCGCCCGCAGCGGGCGGACCGAGCGCGCGTGGGTGGAGAGCCTGTGGCCGGCCGCCGAGGAGGCCGCGCGCGAACACCCCCAACTGCGCGAGCGCTACGCGTCACTGCGCGAGAAGGACCCGCGCGAGATCCGGGACGAGAAGTTCGCGTACGGGCTGCAGCGCATCCTCGACGGGATCGGCGCCCGGGCCGGGGTGGCCGGCACGGCCTGAGCCTCCCCGCGCGGGACCGTCGGGCCGGCCGGGCCGCGGCCCCGGTGAGGCGGCGAAACCCCCGGTGCGCCGGAGGGCACCGGGGGTTTCGCCGCGTTCGGCTCGCGCCGGGGGCGGTTACGCCTTGCGGAGGCGGAACGTCAGGCCGAGGCCCTCGTCCGTGAACGGCTCGCCGTACGCCTCGTCGCCCTCGCCGGAGGCGAAGTCCACCGCGAGCACCTCGTCCGCGATGAGCGCCGCGTGGTCGGTCAGCGCCGTCGTGGTCTCGGCGTCCGTGGCCGCCCAGCGCAGGGCGATCCGGTCGGCGACGTCCAGCCCGCTGTTCTTGCGCGCCTCCTGGATGAGGCGGATCGCGTCCCGGGCCAGGCCGGCCCGGCGCAGCTCGGGGGTGATCTCCAGGTCCAGGGCGACCGTGGCGCCGGAGTCGGAGGCCACCGACCACCCCTCGCGCGGGGTCTCGGTGATGATGACCTCCTCCGGGGTGAGCGCCACCGGCTCGCCGTCGACCTCGACCGAGGCCGTGCCCTCGCGCAGGGCCAGCGACAGCGCCGCCGCGTCCGCCGCGGCAATGGCCTTGGCCACGGCCTGGACGCCCTTGCCGAAGCGCTTGCCCAGGGCGCGGAAGTTCGCCTTGGCGGTGGTGTCGACCAGCGAGCCGCCGACCTCCGAGAGGGAAGCGAGCGAGGAGACGTTCAGCTCCTCGGCGATCTGCGCGCGCAGCTCCTCGCCGAGCGACTCGAAGCCGGCGGCGGCGACCAGCGCCCGGGACAGCGGCTGACGGGTCTTCACCCCGGACTCGGCACGCGTGGCCCGGCCCAGCTCGACGAGCCGGCGGACCAGCAGCATCTGCTGCGAGAGCTCCGGGTCGATCAGCTCCTCGGCCACGGTCGGCCAGGTGGACAGGTGCACCGACTCGGGGGCGTCCGGGGAGACCGGGACGATCAGGTCCTGCCAGACCCGCTCGGTGATGAACGGGACCAGCGGCGCCATCAGCCGGGTGACCGTCTCGACGACCTCGTGCAGCGTGCGCAGCGCCGCCTTGTCGCCCTGCCAGAAGCGGCGGCGCGAGCGGCGGACGTACCAGTTCGACAGGTCGTCGACGAACGAGGAGAGCAGCTTGCCAGCGCGCTGGGTGTCGTACGCCTCCAGGGCCCGGGTGACCTGGTCGGTCAGCGCGTTGAGCTCGCTGAGCAGCCAGCGGTCCAGCAGCGGCCGCTCACCCGGGGAAGGGTCGGCGGCGGACGGCGCCCAGCCGGCGGTGCGCGCGTACAGGGCCTGGAAGGCGACCGTGTTCCAGTACGTCAGCAGGGTCTTGCGGACGACCTCCTGGATCGTGCCGTGGCCCACGCGTCGCGCCGCCCACGGGGAGCCGCCGGCCGCCATGAACCAGCGGACGGCGTCCGCGCCGTGCTGGTCCATCAGGGGGATCGGCTGGAGGATGTTGCCCAGGTGCTTGGACATCTTCCGGCCGTCCTCGGCCAGGATGTGCCCCAGACAGACCACGTTCTCGTAACTCGACTTGTCGAAGACGAGCGTGCCGACGGCCATCAGGGTGTAGAACCAGCCGCGCGTCTGGTCGATGGCCTCGGCGATGAACTGCGCCGGGTACCGCTTCTCGAAGATCTCCTTGTTGCGGTACGGGTAGCCCCACTGGGCGAAGGGCATGGAGCCCGAGTCGTACCAGGCGTCGATGACCTCCGGCACCCGGACGGCCGGGTGGGAGCAGCCCTCGGCGGTGCAGGTGAAGGTGATCTCGTCGATGAAGGGGCGGTGCGGGTCCAGCCCGCTCTGGTCGGCGCCCGTCAGCTCGGTCAGCTCGGCCAGCGAGCCGACGCAGGTGAGGTGGCCCTCCTCGCAGCGCCAGATCGGCAGCGGGGTGCCCCAGTAGCGGTTGCGGGAGAGCGCCCAGTCGATGTTGTTGTTCAGCCAGTCGCCGAACCGGCCGTGCTTGACGGCCTCCGGGTGCCAGTTGGTGTTCTCGTTCTCGCGCAGCAGCGCGTCCTTGACCTGCGTGGTGCGGATGTACCAGGACGGCTGCGCGTAGTAGAGGAGCGCGGTGTGGCAGCGCCAGCAGTGGGGGTAGCTGTGCTCGTACGCGATGTGCTTGAACAGCAGTCCGCGGGCCTCCAGGTCGGCGACGAGCGCCTCGTCGGCCTTCTTGAAGAACTGCCCGCCGACCAGGCCCAGGCCCTCCTCGAAGGTGCCGTCGGGGCGGACCGGGTTCACCACCGGCAGCCCGTAGGCCCGGCAGGTCCTGAGGTCGTCCTCACCGAAGGCCGGGGCCTGGTGGACCAGACCGGTGCCGTCCTCGGTGGTGACGTACTCGGCGTTGACGACGTAGTGGGCGCCCTCCATCTCGACCAGGTCGAACGGGCGGCGGTAGGCCCAGCGCTCCATCTCGCGGCCGGTGAACCGCCGGCCGGTCGCGGTCCAGCCCTCGCCGAGGGCCTTCTCCAGCAGCTGCTCGGCGACGACCAGCTGCTCGGTGCCGTCGGTGGCCACCACATAGGTGACGTCCGGGTGCGCGGCGGCGGCGGTGTTGGACACCAGCGTCCACGGGGTGGTCGTCCACACCAGCAGCGCGGCCTCGCCGGCCAGCGGGCCGGAGGTCAGCGGGAAGCGGACGAACACCGACGGGTCGACGACCGTCTCGTAGCCCTGCGCCAGCTCGTGGTCGGACAGGCCGGTGCCGCAGCGGGGGCACCAGGGGGCGACGCGGTGGTCCTGCACCAGCAGGCCCTTGTTGAAGATCTCCTTCAGCGACCACCACACGGACTCCACGTACTCCGGGTCCATGGTGCGGTACGCGTCGTCGAGGTCCACCCAGTAGCCCATCCGGGTCGTGAGCTCGGCGAACGCGTCGGTGTGGCGGGTCACGGACTCGCGGCACTTGGCGTTGAAGGCGGCGATGCCGTACGCCTCGATGTCCTTCTTGCCGCTGAAGCCGAGCTCCTTCTCCACCGCCAGCTCCACGGGCAGGCCGTGGCAGTCCCAGCCCGCCTTGCGGCCGACGTGGTACCCCTGCATGGTCCGGAACCGGGGGAAGACGTCCTTGAAGACCCGGGCCTCGATGTGGTGCGCGCCGGGCATGCCGTTGGCGGTCGGCGGGCCCTCGTAGAACACCCACTCCGGGCGGCCCTCGGACTGCTCCAGGGAACGGGCGAAAATCTTGCTCTCGCGCCAGAAATCGAGCACCGCGTGCTCGAGCGCGGGGAGGTCGACCTGAGCGGGTACCGGGCGGTACTGCGGCGTGGTCATCGGGGTCTCTTCCTCCGGCGGACGACGTATCGGTTCCGTCGGAGGGACGAGAGCACGGCTCCCGCGGTACCACCCTCCTTGGCCACGGGCGGTGCCCATGGCCCCCTCATTGAGGCCGCGACGCCGGGTCTACTCGCCGGACCGCACCGGGCGGTCGGCTTTCTTCCGGCGGCTCCGGGGTGATGCTTCACATCGCGCACGCCCCCGGGCTCGCACCGTCCCCGGGTCGCTCATGGCTGCGTGCGACGCTACTCGTCCCCATCCACGCCTTTCGCTGCGGCCAGTGTACGGGCCGTCGGGCGCGGTCGCCGACCGGATTTCCGCCGCGGCCCCCGCTGCGCCGACCGGGGGAGCGGGGCGGCCGGCGGCTGACCCGAATGGCGACACGGGTGCCGGAAAACCCGTACGGCGCAGGGAGGGGCGCGCGGCGCGCCGGGGGAGGAGCGGATTACGGGGCGGGAAGCGGGGCACAACGGATTCAGGCTCGTCCTGCTCCACGGACATGGCGGGCGCCGTCGACGGCCGGGAGCGCCCGGAGCCCGCGTCGGTCGGCGTGCCCCGTTGCCGCGGGCTCGGGGTCGATTTATCGTCCCAGCACGATTCGCGCGCAAGATCACAATATGTGAAGGGGCCGCGGCCATGGTGGCGAGGAAGACCGCCGCGAAGAAGACGGCGCCGGCGAAGAAGGCGGCCACCCGGACGGCCGCGCCCGAGAAGGCGACGGCGGGCGGCAGGGCCGCGGCGGGCGGAAAGGCCGTGGCGAAGAAGGCCGCGGCCAAGCAGGCCGCGCCGAAGAAGGCGGCGGCCAAGAAGGCGACGGCCACGACGAAGAGCGCGGCGAAAAAAACCGCGGCGAAGAAGGCGCCGGCCGCGACAAAAGCCGCGGCCACGAAAGCCGCGCCGAAAAAGGCGGCGCCGAAGAAGGCCGTCGCGAAAAAGTCCGCGACGGCGAAGAAGGTCGTGGAGAAGCAGGCCGCGGCGCCCGCGAAGCCCACGGCGAAGAAGGCCGCGGCGAAGAAGGCCGCCACGAAGGCGACCGCGAAGACGGCCGCCACGAAGAAGGCGGCGGCGAAAAAGACCACCGCGAAGGCGGCCGTGAAGGCGACCGCCACGAAGACCGCCTCGAAGACGGCGGCCGAGAAGACCGCCACCAAGGCGACCGCCAAGAAGACGGCCGTCACGAAGACAGCCGCCACCAAGGCGACCGCCAAGAAGACGGCGGCCGAGAAGACGGCCGCGAAGGCGACGGCGAGCAGGACGACGACCGCCGGGACGACGGGCAAGACCACGGCCAGGAAGGCCGTGTCCGAGAAGAAGGCTCCGACGGCGTCGACCGCCGCCGAGAAGCCCGTGAAGAAGACGGGAGCCAAGACGGTGGTTGCGAAAGAGACTCCGGGTGGGGCGTCCGCTGCCAGGAAGGCCCCGGCGCCGCCGGTGCCCAAGGCGCGTACCGCCGCGGCGCCCGGCGAGGACGCCGAGGCCGGCCGGCTGGCCGTACGCCCGGGGGAGGAGCCCTGGTCGCCGGCGGAGGTGGCCGATGCCCGCACGGGCCTCGCGGCCGAGTCCGAGCGGCTGCGGGCCGAGATCACCGCCGCCGAGGACGCGATCTCGGGGCTGATGCGGGACTCCGGCGACGGCGCGGGCGACGACCAGGCCGACACCGGCACCAAGAACATCACCCGGGAGCACGAGCTGGCGCTCGCCGCCAACGCCCGGGAGATGCTCGTCCAGACGGAGCGCGCCCTGGCCCGGATCGAGGACGGCACCTATGGCCTCTGCGAGTCCTGCGGGAAGCCGATCGGCAAGGCGCGGATGCAGGCGTTCCCCCGCGCCACGCTCTGTGTGGAGTGCAAACAGCGGCAGGAGCGCCGCTGATCCCCTCCGTACGTCTGTGCCGTACCCTCGTCGTGAGTCAGGCGTCGCCTGGCCCGGAACGCGAGGTTGAGGGACTCACGTGGCAGAGGCGGAGCGGATCATCGGTACTCCAGATCGTGGGGAGACACAGCCGGAGCAGGCCGACGAGCCCGCGCGCGGGGACGGCACGGCCGGCGCCCCGGCCGGTGCCACGCCGCTCGGCGGGGTACGGGGCCCGCGCCGGATCGCGGTGCTGCTCGCGGTGGCCGCCTTCGCGTACGCCCTCGACCTGGTCAGCAAGATGATCGTGGTCGCGCACCTGGAGCACCGGGCGCCGATCGAGATCGTCGGCTCGTACCTCCAGTTCGAGGTGGTGCGCAACGCCGGCGCCGCCTTCGGCATCGGCGAGGCGCTCACGGTCGTGTTCACGATCATCGCGGGCACGGTGATCGTGGTGATCGCGCGGATCGCCCGGAAGCTCTACAGCGTGCCGTGGGCGATCGCCCTCGGGCTGCTGCTCGGCGGCGCCTTCGGCAATCTCACCGACCGGATCTTCCGTTCCCCGGGCGTCTTCCGGGGCGCGGTCGTGGACTTCATCGCGCCCAAGCACTTCGCGGTGTTCAACCTCGCGGACTCCGCGATCGTCTGCGGCGGCATCCTGATCGTGATCCTCTCCTTCCGGGGCCTGGACCCGGACGGCACGATCCACAAGGACTGACGGGCACAAGGACTGATGGGCCACAAGGGCTGACGAGTCACAAGGGCTGACGAGCCACACGGACCGACGGGCCGGTGGGGCCGATGCGAGCCCCGGACCGGCGGGCCGATCCGGCACTGGCGTTCGAGGGCCGTCGGGGCGAGGTCCCGCCGTCCGGCATACTCGACGGGTGAGCACGCTTCCCCAGATCCGCACGCTGCCCGTACCCGATGGCCTCGAGGGCGAGCGCGTCGACGCCGCCATCGCCCGCATGTTCGGTTTTTCGCGGACCAAGGCGGCCGAGCTGGCCGCCGCCGGAAAGGTCCTGCTCGACGGCAGTGTCGCCGGCAAGTCCGACCGGGTGAGCGGCGGGGCCTGGCTCGAGGTCGAGCTGCCGCAGGCCGCCGCGCCGGTGCGGATCGTGGCCGAGCCCGTCGAGGGCATGGAGATCGTCCACGACGACGACGACATCGTCGTGATCGTCAAGCCCATCGGGGTCGCCGCGCACCCCAGCCCCGGCTGGACCGGCCCCACGGTGATCGGCGGGCTGGCCGCCGCGGGCTACCGGATCTCCACCTCCGGGGCCGCCGAGCGCCAGGGCATCGTGCACCGGCTCGACGTCGGCACCTCCGGGCTGATGGTGGTCGCCAAGTCCGAGCGCGCCTACACGCTCCTCAAGCAGCAGTTCCGGGACCGTACGGTCGACAAGCGCTACCACGCCCTCGTGCAGGGCCACCCCGACCCGATGAGCGGCACCATCGACGCCCCGATCGGCCGCCACCCCACCCACGACTACAAGTGGGCGGTCACCGCCGAGGGCAAGCCCAGCGTCACCCACTACGACCTCATCGAGGCGTTCCGGGCCGCCAGCCTGCTCGACATCAAGCTGGAGACCGGCCGCACCCACCAGATCCGGGTGCACATGGCCGCCCACCGCCACCCCTGCGTCGGCGACCTCACCTATGGGGCCGACCCCACGCTCGCCAAGCGGCTGAAGGTCGGCCGGCAGTGGCTGCACGCGGTCCGGCTCGGGTTCGAGCACCCGGCGGACGGCGAGTGGGTGGAGTTCGCGAGCGACTACCCCGAGGACCTCCAGGGGGCCCTGGACCGGGTGCGCGCCGAGAGCGCGTAACCGCCGCCGGCGGGGCGGGTGACCGCCCATCCGGTGACGGGCGTGGCACGCTGGAAGATCCCAACGCCGCGCCCAACCCGCCGGAGGGCACCGAAGTGGATCAGCTCGCCCTGCTGTTCGTCCTGCTCCTCGGAGCCGTGATCACGGTTCCGCTCGGCGATCGGCTGGGGCTGCCCGCGCCCACGCTCATGACCCTCGGCGGGGCCGCCCTGGCCCTGTTGCCGTTCGTCCCGAACGTCGACGTCCCGCCCGAGTTCATCCTGCCCCTCGTGCTGCCGCCGATCCTCTACGCCTCGGTGCAGCGCACCTCCTGGCGCCAGTTCACGGCGAACAAGCGCGCCATCTTCCTGCTGGCCGTCGCGCTGGTCTTCGTCACCACGGCGGCGGTGGCCGCGGTCGCGCACGCCGTGGTGCCGGGGCTGCCGATCGCCGCGGCCGTGGTGCTCGGGGCGCTCGTCGCCCCGCCCGACCCGGTGGCGGCCACGGCCGTCGCCGGTTCGCTCGGGCTGCCGCGCCGCATGGTGTCGATCCTGGAGGGCGAGGGCCTCTTCAACGACGTCACCGCGATCGTGCTCTACCACGTGGCGCTGGCCGCCGCCGTCAGCGGCACCTTCTCCGTGCCGCGCGCGGTGGGCCAGCTCGTGCTCTCGGCCGTGGTCGCCGTGGCGGTGGGCCTGGCGCTGGGCTGGCTGGCGCACAAGCTGATGGCCCTGCTGGGCGACGCCACGCTCCAGATCGGCCTCACCCTGCTGGTGCCGTTCGTCTCCTACGTCCTCGCCGAGGAGCTCGGCGGCTCCGGCGTCCTCGCCGTGCTCACCAGCGCGCTGTATCTGGCGGAGTACGCGGTCGACGCCGACGACGTCCTCGGCCGGCTCGCCGGCAAGACGTTCTGGGAGGTCGTGGACACCCTGGTCACCGGCGTGGCCTTCGGCCTCATCGGACTGGAGCTGCACAACGTCTTCGGCACCGCCGCCGGCCGGTGGGGCGAGCTGCTGGCCGCCGCCGCGGCGGTGGTCGCGGTCGTCGTCGGCGCCCGGCTGCTGTGGCTGCTGCCCGCCGCCTGGCTCGCCCGCCGCATGCACCGGCGCGCCGACGTCGACGAGGACATCCCCATGAGCTGGCGGGAGACCGTGGTGATGTGGTGGGCCGGGATGCGCGGGGTGGCGTCCGTGGCCCTGGCCCTGGCCGTGCCGTTCACCGTCTCCGGCGGCGGGCCCTTCCCCGCCCGCGACGAGATCATCTTCATCGCGTTCGCCGTCGTCCTGGCCACCCTGCTGCTCCAGGGGCTGACCCTGCCCTGGCTGGTCGGACGGCTCGACGTGCGCGCGGACAGCAAGGCCGAACGGGAGATGGAGCGCCGCCTCGCGGTGCGCGTGGCCAAGGCCGCCAAGCGGCGGCTGCGGGAGATCGAGCAGGTCGAGGAGCTGCCCGAGGAGCTCTCGGAACAGCTCCTGCGGCGGGCGTACGACATGGGCGCGCGCATCTCGCCGGACATCGTCGACGACGAGCGGCTCGCCGGCCAGCACAAGCGGGTGGAGCGGTTGAAGCGGCTCCAGCGCATTCAGAACGAGATGCTCTCCGCGGCGCGGCACGAGGTGCTGTCCGCGCGCAGCGAGCCGGGGGCCGACCCGGAGGTCGTCGACCGCGTGCTCCGCCAGCTCGACGTCCGCAGCCTGCGCGCCTAGCACCGACGCCCGCGCCCGCGCGCCTGAGCGCCGACGCCCGTGCCCGCGCGAGCCGCCGCATCCCGCGGCCCGGCGGCCCGCCGCCGTACGATCGGGGCCCGGGATCGAGGAGCGCGTATGACTCGCACAGTGGTCGTCAGCGGCGGCGGTACGGGGATCGGGCTCGCCGCGGCCCAGACCTTCGCGCGCGACGGGGACCAGGTGCTGCTCGTCGGGCGCCGCCGGGAGGTGCTCGAACGGGCCGCGGAGACGGTGCCCGGCGCGGCGGTGTTCGCGGCCGACCTGGCCGACCCCCGGCACGCGGGGGAGGCGGCCCGCTTCGTCTGCCGGGAGTACGGGGCCGTGGACGTGCTGATCAACGGCGCGGGCGGCGACGGGCGGCTCGAAGCCGCGGCCGGGGGGCCGGAGGCCCGGGACGGGCTGCACACGCGGCCGGAGGCCCCGGACGGTCGGCACACGGCCCAGGCCGGGGACGCCACCGATCCGCTGCCGACCGCCGCCCACCACTGGACGCTCGCCTTCCGGCAGAACCTGCTGACCGCCGTGCTGCTCACCGAGGCCCTGCGGGACCACCTCGCGACCCCGGGCGGCCGGGTGCTGTTCATCAGCTCGATCGCGGCCCGCCGCGGCTCGGGGACGGTGGCGTACGCGGCTGCCAAGGCGGGGCTCCACCCGTACGCCTTCGCGCTGGCCCGGGAGCTGGGGCCGCGCGGCATCACCGTGAACGCGGTGGCGCCCGGCTATGTCGAGGACACCGGGTTCTTCGGCGACGGGCTGCCGGAGGAGCGGCGCCGCGCGCTGATCGGGGAGACGCTCACCGGTCGGGCCGGCACGCCCGGGGACGTCGCGGAGACCCTCCACTGGCTGGCCTCACCCGCGGCCGCGCACATCACCGCCCAGGTGATCGACGTCAACGGCGGAGCGGAACGCGGTCACTGACGCCCTTCTCCGCCGGTCGCCGGTCGTCGGCCGCCGGTCACCGTCAGTCGCCGGACGGGCCCTCCACGCCCGGCCGCCGCCGGCGCTCCCCGTCCTCCGGCGCGCCCGGCGCCGGCGTCGTGGCGACGCGCGGCAGCGCGTACGGGTGCTCCTCCCGCAGCCAGCCGACCATCCGCTCCCGCATCTCGCACCGCACGTTCCACAGCGCGTCCGCGTCCCGGGCCGTGACCAGCGCCCGCACCTGGATCGTGGTGGGCGTGGTGTCCGTGACCACCAGGCCCCAGCCCCGGCCGTCCCAGGACGGCGACTCCTGGAGCATCTCGTGGAACTTCTCGCGCATCTTCTCGATCGGCGCGGCGTGGTCCAGCTGGAAGAAGACCGTGCCGGTCATCTGCGCCCCGCCGCGCGACCAGTTCTCGAACGGCTTGCTGGTGAAGTACGACACCGGCATGGTGATCCGGCGCTCGTCCCAGGTCCGCACGGTCAGAAAGGTGAGGGTGATCTCCTCGACCGTGCCCCACTCGCCGTCCACCACCACCGTGTCCCCTATGCGCACCATGTCGCCGAAGGCGATCTGCAGACCGGCGAAGAGATTGCCCAGCGTGGACTGGGCGGCGATACCGGCGACGATGCCGAGGACCCCGGCGGAGGCGAGCATGGACGTGCCGACCGTGCGCATCTCCGGGAAGGTCAGCAGCATCGCGGCCACCGCCACCACCCCCACGACGGCGGTCACCACCCGCTGGATCAGCGTCACCTGGGTACGCACCCGGCGCAGCCGGGCGGGGTCCCGGGCGGCGTTGGCGTAGCGGCTGTAGGACGACTCCACTATGGCCGTCGCGATGCGCACCACCAGCCAGGCGGTCGCCCCGATCACCACGAGGCTGAGCACCCGCGCGATGGCCGCGTGGTGGGCGCGGAAGAGGTCGGCCCGCTCGTACGAGCCGCGCAGCACCGCCGTGCACAGCAGCAGCTGGAAGGGGAGGCGGCCGCGGCGCAGCAGGCCCCACAGCGGGGTCTCGGGGTGTCGGGTGTCGATGCCGCGCAGCAGGCGGTCGAGCCCCCAGCCGGCCAGCAGGGTGACCGTGAGCGACCCCCCGATCACGATCAGCGGGCGCAGCACGTCCTCCATGGGCACCTGGGCTCCTTTCCGCACCGTCCGTGTGCCACGGCGGTGCGCTGCGTGCCTGAACGTTTCTCCGTGGCGGGGCGCCTACCCCGCGCCGCGCCGGCGAACGGGACTGGCACGATGTGAGACGTACGACCCACCGGAAGAGAAGTGACTGCTGTGGCGGCCTCCCAGACCATTGTCCTGTTCCACTCCGCGTACGGCCTGCGCCCGGCCGTCCACGCCGCGGCCGAGCGGCTGCGCGCCGCGGGGCACGAGGTGCACGTCCCCGATCTGTACGAGGGGCGCACCGCCGAGACCGTCGAGGACGGCATGGCGATCAAGGACGGGATCGGCACGGACGAGCTGCTGCGCCGGGCCGTGGCGGCGGTGGCCCCGCTGTCGGACCGGGGCCTGGTCTACGCCGGCTTCTCGCTCGGCGGCTCGATCGCCCAGAACCTCGCGCTGGCCGACGAGAAGGCGCGCGCTCTGCTGCTGTTCCACGGCACCTCGGACCTGACCGACGACGCGAGCGCGGACGGGCTGCCGGTGCAGCTGCACGTCGCCGACCCCGACCCGTTCGAGCCGCACGACTGGCTCAACGCCTGGTACCTGCGGATGGGCCGGGCGGGGGCCGAGGTGGAGGTGTACCGCTACGCCGGCGCCGGGCACCTCTTCACCGACCCCGACCTGCCCGACCACGACGCCGAGGCGGCCGCGGCCGCCTGGGCGGTGGCGCTGGCGTTCCTCGACGAGCTGGAGCCGGCCCCCGAGGCGCCGTGAGCCGGAGCGCGCAGAGCCGGGACCGGCCGCGCGCCCGGCCGCGGAGACAGCGGCCGCGGAGACAGCGGTAAGCCCCGCCGTCAGGGGACGGCGGGGCTTACCGGCGCGCGGAGCGGGCGGAGATCAGCTGGCGCGGTAGGCGTACCAGTACTCGGTCATCCGCTTGACCTGACCCGGGGTGAACTGGGTCATGCAGTTGTCGTACGTGTAGTCCATGAAGTTGCGGATCGGGTCCAGGCCCTCGGCGGCGCAGGTGTCACGGCCGACCGGGCACTCGAACGCGGGGCCGTCCTCGGCCGGGGTGTCGGCGACGAAGTCGTTGGTCTCCGAGCAGCCGTCCTGGAAGGTGTGGTACAGGCCCATCCAGTGGCCGACCTCGTGGGTGCCGGTGTCGCCCTCGTTGTAGTTGGTGGCTGCGCCGCCGGGCAGCGAGGTGTCGAGGAGCACGACGCCGTCCATCTTCGGGTCCTCGGGGTACCACTCGGGGAAGGTGGCCCAGCCGAGCAGGCCGCCGCTGAGGCTGGCGGTGTAGATGTTGAGCGCGCTCGGTCCGCCGCGGCGGAGCTTGGTCTTCATGGTCCGCTCGTCGGCCCCGTCCGGCTCCAGGCCGTTGTACCAGGACGCGTTGTCGGTGTAGTCGGTCTTGACCAGCTTGAACGTGAACTGGCTCGGGGTGTTGCCGTCGCCCTTGCCCGCGAACGCCTCGTTGAGGACGGTCATCTGGGCGTCGATGTCCTTGGGGGTGAGCTTGCCCTTGTCGCCGTCGTGCACGACGTGGAAGTAGACCGGGATGGTCGTGCTGGCGGTGCCCTTGCCGGTGAGCTGCCGGCCCGCACCGGAGTCGCGGATCTCGGCGACCCGTCTCTTGAGCTCCGCGTCCATCGCCTTGGCCTGGGCCTTGGAGAGGGTGTTGGGGTCCTTGGCGCCCTGCTTGCCCAGCGCGTGGTCGGGGTGGGCGAGACGGGCGTTGGCCCCGGCGGCCGGGCCGTCGGCGCAGTCCTCGGCGGAGCCGGCCCGGGACGAGGCGGCGGCACCGGAGGCCTGGGTGGACTTGTCGGTCGAGGGGGTGTCGGAGGCCGCACCCGCCGGGACGGAGAGCGGGGCGATGGCCAGGGCACCGGCGAGCACGGCGGTGCCGAGGATACGGTTCGTCAGACGCGGGGATATTCGGGCGAGCTTGCGCATGGGAGCTCCTCGCGGACAGGGGGGACGAGGAGGGATTTCCTCGCCGCCGCGGGGAGGCTATGGGGCGCCGTCGCCGCGCAACGAGTGGTGATCTGGCCCAATCACATGCGGGGGCAAATGGGGCGTTGGGGAGAGATCTTCCGACAAGATGCGGACTTCGAGATACGCCTGTAACGCCCGACGTGGCCGGGGTGAGTGATGTGTCCCTTTTCGCGCCCTCCCGGACGCCGGAACGCACCACTCACCGCAACGATCACAACATAGCCGTAACGGACGCAG
Organism: Streptomyces sp. URMC 123; assembly: GCF_051386515.1. Taxonomy (NCBI): domain Bacteria; kingdom Bacillati; phylum Actinomycetota; class Actinomycetes; order Kitasatosporales; family Streptomycetaceae; genus Streptomyces; species Streptomyces sp. URMC 123. Next base: position 19,118 of record NZ_JBPQTV010000065.1, read on the forward strand.
TTTGGCCGAAAATTGCGATCAGCGGACCGGTTGGTGAACGCGTTCGATCTTTTGTGTTCCGTTCAAGGTCCGGTACGACCGACTCCACTTCGCCGTGGCACCTCGGTCGGTCTTGTTCGACAGCGCGTAGAAGTCCATCTGGGCCCGCTCGGCCGTGACGTCCAGCACGCCGTAGCCGTGGGAGTCCATGTCGAGCCACTTGACATGCCAGTTGGCGGCCCGGATGGCGCTCTCGGCGACCGTGGAGGCGGTGTGCGCCGGGACGTGCAGCAGCTCGTCCAGGTTGTCCGAGGTCACCGAGGTGACCACGAACTCCGTCGCGGCCGTGCCCGAGGACGGGTAGGTGGCGGCCCGCACCGGCACCTCGTTGGCCCACGCGGAGTGGATGTCCCCGGTGAGGAACACGGTGTTGGTGATGGACCGGTCGCGCAGGTGCCCGAGCAGCTCCGCCCGGTCGCTCGTATAGCCGTCCCACTGGTCGGTGTTGAGGGCGACCCCGCCGTCCGGCAGCCCGAGCAGCTCGCCCACCGGCCCGAGCAGGTGCGACGGCAGGGAGCCGAAGGCCACCGGGGAGATCATCACGGAGGTGCCCACCAGCCGCCAGGCGGTGTCCGAGCCGGCCAGCCCGGCCTTCAGCCAGTCGAGCTGGGCCCGGCCGGCGATCGTACGGCCCGGGTCGTCGACCCCGCCGTTGCCGGCCTTCACCTGCTGGGAGCGGAAGGACCGCAGATCGAGCAGGTGCAGATCGGCGAGGGTGCCGAAGCGCAGCCGGCGGTGGACCGTGCCCTCGGTGGAGGCGCGCACCGGCATCCACTCGAAGTACGCCTGCTTGGCCGCCGCCATCCGCGCCGCCCAGTCCCCCTCGGCGCCGGGCGTGTGGTTCTCCGCGCCGCCCGACCAGGCGTCGTTGGCGAACTCGTGGTCGTCCCAGATCGCGATCACCGGGTGCGCGGCGTGCAGCGCCTGCAGATCGGCGTCGGTCCTGTAGTGGCCGTGCCGGGTGCGGTAGTCGGTGAGCGTGACGATCTCGTGCGCCGGCCGGTGCGTCCGCACGGCGTGCTTCTGCTTGGGGTACTCGCCGGAGCCGTACTCGTAGAGGTAGTCCCCGAGGTGCAGCACCGCGTCCAGATCGGTGCGGGCGGCCAGATGGCGGTAGGCGGCGAACCAGCCGGACTCCCAGTTGGCGCAGGAGACCACGCCGAAGCGGACGCCGGGCGCCGCGGCGTCGTGCGCGGGGGTGGTGCGGGTGCGGCCGGTGGGGGAGGGGGCCCCGTCGGCGGTGAAGCGGAACCAGTAGTCGGTGGCCGGGCGCAGCCCGCGGACGTCCACCTTGACGGTGTGGTCGGTGGCGGCGGTGGCCGTCGTGGTGCCCCGGGCGACGACGCGGGTGAAGCCCTTGTCCTCGGCGACCTCCCAACCGACCGGCACGGCCGGGCCCTTGCCCGAGCCGGGGACGGCCTCGGGGGTCGGGGTCACCCGGGTCCAGAGCAGGACGCCGTCGGGGAGCGGATCGCCGGAGGCGACGCCGTGCAGAAAGGCGGGGCCCGCCGTGGCCGCCACCGCGGCGGGGGCGGTGGCGAGGGTCAGCAGCGCGGCGGAGGCGGCCGCTGCCTTCACCACGGTACGGCGGGACGTATCGGGGATGAGTTCGGTCACGGCCGCAAAGATTAGCGTTTGATATGACGAACGGGCGGACGACTCCTGAGAGTTCGTCCGCCCGTATCCGGCAAGTCGCCGTTATTCGCCCTCGACCGTTGATTTCCGGCCTTGGCAGGCCCGGAATCGACCGGAAAGTGCCGTCACTTGCCGCTGAACGCCTTCTCCAGCGCGGCCGTGTAGTCCTCCGGCGTCATCGGGGTGTACTGGCGCGGGGTGCCGTCGGTGACCTTCTTGTCCTTGTAGAGGATCGTCGGGGTGCCCTTGACGCCCTTGCGGCCGAAGATGGCCTCGCTCTCCAGCGCCCAGCGGTCGAAGGTGCCGTCCTTGAGCGCCTTCTGGAAGTCCTGGTCGTCCTTGAGCGCCGGGACCTGCTGCGCGATCTCGATCAGGTAGTCGTCGTCGGCGAACTTGTCGTCCCGCTCGTCGGGGTGGTTCTCCGGCGAGAACAGCGCCTTCTTGTACTCCAGGAACGCCTCGGGGCTCTTGTTGAGCGCCGCGCCCAGCGCGCTCAGCGCGTTCTTCGAGCCCACGCCCTTGGCCATGCCGTCGATGAAGGAGTACATCGTGTACTCCACCTTGTACTTGCCGTCCTTGATGTCCTTGAGGACGGTCTCGCCGACCCGCTGCTCGAAGGACGCGCACGCCGGGCAGCGCATGTCCTCGTAGAGCTCGACGGTCTCCTTCGCCTTCGGGTCGCCGATGACGATGGAGGTGCCCTTCTCGCCGCTGCTGTTCTTCGGCTGGACCAGCTCCTTGTCCTTGGCCGCCTCCCAGACGCCGCTGTCGCTGCTGCCGTTGATCTTGGAGACGGCGAAGGCTATGCCCGCCACGAGGGCGAGCGCGGCGACCACCGAGCCGCCGACGATCACCTGCCGGCGCACCTTCTCCTTCTTCGCCTGGCGCTCGCGCTCGGCGCGCAGCCGCTCGCGGGCGGCCGCCTTGTTGGCGTGGCTGTTCCGATTGCTCATGATCTTCTACTCCGTGGAATCCGTGGGCCCGGGAACGGGCCGGGGGTGGGGGAACGCGTTGCTCGCTCAGACGCCCGCGAGGGCGAGTGAGCGAGGGGGTCCCCGCCGTCCGACGGAGTGGGCGAGCATCGGCTGGGCGCGCACGAGCGGCGCCCGGCGCACGGGCCCGGTGGGGCGCCGCGCGGGATCGGCGACCGCCACCACGGCGGCCACCGCCAGCAGCAGCGGGCGGAAGGTGGCGGCGGCCGCGGCCCGCACCAGCCGGCCCAGGGCCGCCTCGCCGCGCCGCAGCCACCAGGCGGCGGCCAGCCCCACGGCGGTGTGGACGATCAGCAGCAGCCAGGGCAGCGCCGTGCCGGCCGCGCCGGGCGCCGCCCCGTCCGCGCCCGGGGCCGCCATCCGGGCCAGCGGGGTACCGACGCTGCCCCCGCCGCACACCAGGTGCACCCCGAAGGAGCGCAGCGGCCCGGTCACCGGCCCGCCGGCGTGCCCGTAGCAGGCGTGCTGGCCGGTGGTGAAGACGGTGTCGGCGGCCAGCTCCAGCGGGATCAGCAGCGCCGCGATGGAGCCGAGACCCCGCTCGCGGCCCGCGCCCGCGTAGGCGACCAGGAAGACGGCCCCGGCGAGCGCGGCGACGGTGGTGAGCGGCAGTGGCATCCCGGACAGCAGGACGTGCGAGCAGGCGGACAGGGTCACACAGAGCGCGGCGAAGACCGCCGCGCGCAGTGTTCTGAGCCCTGTCGCTGATATGTCCATCGGGCGAGAGTGTGCCATGGCCGCGGGTGACCCGTCCCCGGGCCCCTACAGACCCGGTATCCGACCGTTACGGAACAGGTCGACGAAGATCTGGTGGTCGGCCCTGGCCCGCGCCCCGTAGCCGTGCGCGAAGTCCACCAGCAGCTCCGGGAAGCCGTCCTCGTCGGCCGCGATCGCCGCGTCGATGGCGCGCTCGGTGGAGAACGGGACCAGCGAGTGCCCGCTCTCGTCGTCCGCGGCGGCGTGCATGGTGGCGGTGGCCCGGCCCAGGTCGGCGACGACCGCCGCGATCTGCCCGGGGTCGTCGATGTCGGACCAGTCGAGGTCCACGGCGTACGGGGACACCTCGGCCACCAGCTGGCCCGCGCCGTCCAGCTCGGTCCAGCCCAGCCAGGGGTCGGCGTGGTCCTGGAGGGCGCGCTGGGAGATCACCGTGCGGTGCCCCTCGTGCTGGAAGTACGAGCGCACCCGCGCGTCGGTGATGTGCCGGGAGACCGCCGGGGTCTGCCCCTGCTTCATGTAGATCACGACGTCGTTCTCCAGGGCGTCGCTGTTGCCCTCCAGCAGGATGTTGTACGAGGGCAGGCCGGCGCTGCCGATGCCGATGCCCCGGCGGCCCACGACGTCCTTCACCCGGTACGAGTCCGGGCGGGCCAGGCTGGACTCCGGGAGGGTCGCCAGATAGCCGTCGAAGGCGGCGAGCACCTTGTAGCGGCTCGCGGCGTCCAGCTCGATCGTGCCCCCGCCGGGGGCGAAGCGGCGCTCGAAGTCCCGGATCTCGGTCATGGACTCCAGCAGCCCGAACCGGGTGAGCGAGCGGGCCTCGCGCAGGGCGGCCAGCAGCGGGCCGTCGGCGGTGTCCAGGGTGAAGGGCGGCAGCTCCTCCTTCTCCGGGTCCTTGGGGCCGGTGGCCAGCGCGTGGACGCGCTCGCGGTAGGCGGCGGCGTAGATCCGCACCAGATCCGTGATCATCCCGTCACTGAGCGCCTTGGTGTAGCCGATCAGCGCCACGGAGGCGGCGAACCGCTTCAGGTCCCAGGTGAACGGGCCCACATAGGCCTCGTCGAAGTCGTTGACGTTGAAGATCAGGCGCCCGTTGGAGTCCATGTAGGTGCCGAAGTTCTCGGCGTGGAGATCGCCGTGAATCCACACCCGGGAGGTCCGCTCGTCCAGATAGGGCCCGCCGTCGGCGGCGCTGTCCAGATCGTCGTAGAACAGACACGCGGTGCCGCGGTAGAAGGCGAAGGCCGAGGCGGCCATCTTGCGGAACTTGACCCGGAAGGCGGCCGGGTCCGCGGCCAGCAGCTCACCGAAGGCGGTGTCGAAAACGGCGAGAATGCGCTCGCCGCGCTGCTCGGCCGACGCGGCCGGGGCGTGCTGGAACGACATCGCGTGGAGCCTCCTGGTGCGTTTCGCTTTTCGAGCGGGTGTTCCTCCGCTACCAACGCGTGAGGCTACCGCCGAGTGCCCGGCCGCTGTCGGACCGGCGACGTAGACTTCGATGCCGTCGCCCCACCCGCCCCCCGATGCCCACGGAG
>NZ_JBPQTV010000066.1:0-23975 GCF_051386515.1 Streptomyces sp. URMC 123
GCGGTGGGGCGGCGGGGGCTGGGGGCACTTTCCTTCGGGAAACCGCTATCTCCAGGGTAGTAGCGTGGACGATGTGCCGGACGGGGCGGGCGTAACGATCCGTTCAGCGGCCCGGACCGACCGCCCTTCGCGGTGGGTCGTGCCGCGGGCCCGGGCCCGTGCGCCGGTCGAGTGAGGCGCGTCGAGCGACGCTTGCCGCACCCGGCCTCCGTAACCCTCCGCGCATATTCGAACACCCCATGTATCGGGAGATTTTCATGTCCCAGGCCATCCGCTTCTCCGCGTACGGCGACGCCGACGTGCTGCGACTCGTCGAGGTGCCGCTGCCCGAGCCCGCCGAGGGGCAGGTCCGCGTCGCCGTCCGAGCGGTCGGCGTCAACCCCCTCGACTGGAAGATCCGCCGGGGCTACTTCGCCGAGGGCGAGCCCCTGGGCGCGCCGGCGGGCACCGGCATAGAACTGGCCGGCGTCGTGGACGCCGTCGGGCCCGGCGTCACCGCGTGGCGGCCCGGACAGCCCGTCTTCGGCCGGTCCGCCACCCGGGGCGCGGCCGCCACGCACGATCTGGCCGCCGTCGACGAACTGCTGGAGAAGCCGGAGTGGCTCTCCTTCGAGCAGGCCGCGGCGCTGCCCGTCGCGGTCGAGACCGCCTACCGCACGCTGCGCGAGCTGGGCCTGCGCGAGGGGCAGACGCTTCTGGTGCACGCCGCCGCCGGCGCGGTGGGCCTGACCGCCGTCCAGCTCGCCCGCGCCTGGGGCGCCACGGTCATCGGCACCGCCGGGGAGCGCAACCACGCGTTCCTCCGCGAGATCGGCGCCATGCCCGTCACCTATGGGGACGGCCTCGTCGAGCGGGTGCGTGCCGTCGCGCCGCAGGGCGTGGACCTGGCCCTCGACGCCTCGGGCCGCGGGGCCCTGCCCGCCTCCCTGGAGCTGGCCGGCGGCCCCGAGAAGGTCCTCACCATCGCCGACCCGGCCGCCGCGGACCACGGGGTGCGGTTCTCCGCCGTGCCCGGGCCGACCGGCGAGGCGCTGCGCGAGGTCCTGCCGCTGATCGGGAGCGACCGGGTGCGGATGCCGATCGAGCGGACCTTCCCCCTGGACCGCGCGGCGGACGCGCACCGCCTCAGCGAGGAGGGCCACCTCCAGGGAAAGATCGTCCTCAAGGTCGGCTGAGCGGCCGTTCCCCGCGGGGCCGGCCTGTCACGGCCTCACCGGGCCGGCAGGGGTCAGCAGGGGTCAGCAGGGGCCAGCAGGGACGCGAAGCGCGCGAGGTCGATGTTGCCGCCGCTGACGATCACGCCGACCCGCTGCCCGCGCAGCCGGTCGGCCATGCGGCGCACCGCCGCGAACCCGAGACAGCCGGTGGGCTCCACCACGATCTTCATCAGCGTGGCGAAGAGCCGCATGGCCTCCACGAGTTCGTCGTCGGTGGCGGTGACGACGGTCGGCGCGACGCGGCGGAGGATGGCGAACGGCAGCTCGCCGAGGTGCTGCGTCTGGGCCCCGTCGGCAATGGTCCGCGGGGTGTCGATGTGCACGATGGCGCCCTCGCGCAGCGATCGCCTGCCGTCGTCACCGGCCTCGGGCTCGACGCCGTACAGCCGGCAGTCCGGGGCCAGCGCCCCCGCCGAGAGCGCGGTGCCGGACAGCAGCCCGCCGCCGCCCAGCGGCACGAAGAGCGCGTCGAGGGCGCCGACCTCCTCGAACAGCTCCTTCGCCACGGTGCCCTGGCCGGCGATCACCTGCGGGTGGTCGAACGGCGGTACGAGGGTGAGGCCCCGCTCGGCGGCGAGGGTGCGGCCGATCTCCTCCCGGTCCTCGGCGTAGCGGTCGTACGCGACGATCCGCCCGCCGTAGCCCTCGGTGGCGGCCACCTTGGCCGGCGGGGCGTCGTGCGGCATGACGATCGTCGCCGGAATGCCCAGCAGCCGGGCGGACAGCGCGACCGCCTGGGCGTGATTGCCCGACGAATACGCCACGACCCCGGCCCGGCGCCGCTCCGGGGACAGCCGGGCCAGGGCGTTGTACGCGCCGCGGAACTTGAAGGCGCCCATGCGCTGGAAGTTCTCGCACTTGAACACCACCTCGGCGCCCACCTGCTCATCGATCAGGCGCGAGCGCAGCACGGGCGTCCGGTGCGCGCACCCCGCGATCCGCTCCGCGGCGACCACGACGTCCGCGTAGCGGGGCGGCTCACTCGGGTCCGCGGTCACGGGCGGGGACCCCGACGGAGGAGCGCCGCCCAGAGGAACGGTTCGCCGAAGTACGGGGACTCGGGCGGCTCGTCCCGCATGCGGCGCAGTTCGACCTCCGTCAGATCGGAGAAGATCCACCGCAGGGACTCGGCGGTGTAGGCGAGCCCGCCGTGCAGCCGGGCGCTGTCCTGGCGGTAGAGCTCCTCGTCCCCCAACTCGCACCCCATCGCACCGGCCGCGAAGCAGGTGAGAGCGAGATGGCCGCCGGGGGCGAGGACGCGTTCCACCAGGGAGAGATAGCTGACGCGGCGGTGCGGCGGCAGGTGGTGGAAGCAGCCGGAGTCATGGATCAGGTCGTAGGGGCCGGCCAGCTCGCCCCCGACGAGGTCGAACGCGTCACCGAGGAGGAACCGGACCTCGGCCCCCGCCTCGCGGGCGCGCTCCTCGGCCCAGCGGATGGCCGCGGGGGAGAGGTCCACGGCGTCGACCCGGAACCCTCGCGAGGCGAGGTGGAGGGCGTTGCGGCCGGGGCCGCAGCCCAGATCGAGGGCGCGGCCCGGCGTGACCAGGCCGCGCTCCAGATACGAGACGAGGTTCTCGTCGGGCTTCGCCACGAAGAACGGCACGGGCCTGGAGCGGTCCTCGTAGAAACGGTCCCACCACGACGCGGCGCCGGCCGTCCAGCGGTCGGCGTCCGGGGCGAACAGGGTGTCCATCAGTGCGAGGACGTCGTCCATGGTGCGGATCGTGCGGTTCATCCGGCCCCCTTCGTCATCTACGGTGATCGTAGATTCGCCCACCGCGGATCACCAGGCCCACCTGGGCCCGCGCGGCGCTCACGGTGCCCTCGACGTGCGGGCCACGAGCGTCGCCCCGTGGTGAGCCGGGGTCAGGCCAGCGCGTCCTCGATGAGGTCGGCGGCGCGCGGGGTGCCGCCCTCGGCCCGTGCGCCGGCGCGCAGCGCTGCCGATCGGCGGGCGACCTCCGGGTCGGTGACCAGGTCGTGCAGCGCCGCCCGCAGCGTCTCGGCGGTGGCTTCCGGGGTGTCGATGCGGCGCGCGACGCCCAGTTCCACGAGCCGGTCGGCGTTCATGAACTGTTCGGCGGCCTGCGGCACGGCGATCATCGGGACGCCCGCCAGCAGCCCTTCGCCGCAGCCGCCCATGCCGGCGTGGGTGACGAAGGCGTCCGCCTGCTCCAGGATCGCCCGCTGCGGGACCCAGGAGTGGACCTCGACGTTGGGCGGGACGTCACCGAGTTCCCCCAGGTCGGTGTACTTCCCGATCTGGAGGACGACGTGCCAGCCGGGCAGGTCGCCGTAGGCCGCCAGGCACTGGCGGTAGAACTCCGGTTGACGGGTGTACGCCGAGCCCAGGGAGATCAGCAGCACGTTCTCCGCGTCCGCCGGGCGGGTCCAGCCCTCCGCGCCCGCGCCCGCGCCCGCGTCGAAGCAGGGCCCGACGAAGGTCACCGTGTCGGTGTCGACCCGGTCGGCGTGCGGCTGCATCGCCCGGGTGATCAGGGCCAGGGCCCGCGACGGCCGGCCGGAGAAGGCGTCCACGTCGGTGGTGGACGCCCCGCAGTCGGCGAGCCATCGGGCGAACTTCGCCCGATGGGCGTCGGCGCCCGGCAGTTGGCGCAGCTGTGCGCCGATCTCTTCGCCGTAGCCGTCCCAGGCCACGAACGTCGGGGACAGCTGCACGAGGGGCCGGCCCTGCGCCTCGGCGAGGGCGCGCGCGGCGTAGGCGCCGATGTCGTACAGGTACAGGTCCGCCGGGTCGCGGTCGTAGACGGCGCGCAACCGGGGCAGCGCCTGGATCGCGTTGTCGAGGAAGAGGTCCATCGCGGCGATGGGGTCGTCGGGCCAGTTGTTGTCGGCGACCGGCAACACGGAGGCGCAGTCGACCGGTTCGGCGCCGGTGGCGGTGATCAGATCGGCCACCATCGGGTCGTTGGCGTAGGTCACCCGGTGGCCGCGGGCCACCAGCTCGCGGATGATCGCAAGGCTCGGCAGGACGTGGCTGACGGCGGGGATGCCGACCATCGCGATATGGGCACGGCGACGGGACATGGATGATCACTCACTTCGTTCGATACGGCCGCGGGCGCACGCGTGACGGCGTCACGCGTGCGGGGCGTCCGGGGCGGTCTGCGGGGCGGTCTGCGGGGCGTCCGGGGCGGCGGCTTCCAGATCGGCGATGCTGCCCGACATGATCGTCCGCACGTGGTCGGTGATGTGCTCCGCGGGCCAGTCCCACCAGGCCACGGCGAGCAGCCGGGCGACGTCCTCCTCGCTGTACCGGGTACGGATGAGCCGGGCCGGGTTGCCGCCGACGATCCCGTAGTCGGGAACGTCCATGGTGACCACGGCGCGGGTGCCGATGATCGCGCCGTGCCCGATCCGCACGCCGGGCATCACCGTCGCGCCGTGGCCGAACCACACATCGTTGCCGACGACGGTGTCCCCTCGGCCGGGCAGGCCGGTGAGCAGGTCGAAGTGGTCCGACCACGAGCCGCCCATGGTGGGGAAGGGGAACGTCGAGGGGCCGTCCATGCGGTGGTTGGCGCCGTTCATGATGAACCGCACGCCCGTGCCCAGGGCGCAGAACCTGCCGATGATCAGCTTCTCCGGCCCGTAGTGGTAGAGCACGTTGCGCGTCTCGAACGCGGTCGGGTCGTCCGGGTCGTCGTAATAGGAGTACTCCCCGACCTCGATCAGCGGGGACGTCACGAGTGGCCTGAGCAGCACCACGCGGGGCTGCTCGGGCATCGGATGGAGGACGGTTGGGTCGGCGGGCACGGGCATGGGGGTTCCTCATCGGTCGCGGCCGGTGTCCGGACCATGATCGCTGTGCGCGCTGTCCCCCAACACCGGTTTTTGTGTGCGCGACGTTCACGTTGTGGGTCGTCCATGACGTGACCGTCGCCGACCCCAGCGCCCCAGGCTTTCCCCGGCCGAAGGCCGGGGGCGTTTTCCCGCCCCTCCGGGGCGAACTCCTCTCCCCGCCCCGAAGGGGCGGGCCTTTCCCGGCCTTCGGCCGAAGCTCCCTTCCCAGCCCCTTCGGGGCTGGGTCTTCGTCCCGGCCGAAGGCCGCAGGTGTTTCCCCGCCCCTTCGGGGCGATCGCCGCCCCGAAGGGGCGGGGGTCGTTGCCCCGGCCCTCGGCGCGAACCCCCACTCTTCCCGCCCCGAAGGGGCGGGGTCTTTTCGGCGGCCTGCGGGCCGAGCCCCTCCCCTCGCCCCGGAGGGGCGAAAAGCTTTCCCGCCCCTTCGGGGCGGGGGTGGGGTGGTGTTTGCGGCGCCCGGTTGCTGGGTGGTGTCGGTGCCGCACCGGGGTACCTCCTCGGCGGCGCACGTGCACCTTTGTTCTTCGGCTTTCTCGCCGCTTCGTGCGCCGCGCTGCGGGGGCACCCCGCTACGTCCCCTCCGGCCGGTTCGGGCGCACAAAGCGGGGTGGGGGGTTACGCGCTCCCTGAGTGCCGGGCGCCGGGTTGATGCGCGACCTGCCGGCCACAGACGGCTCCGGCTCCGCCGGAGAAAAGAAGACGGAGGGGTGGCCGAGGGCCGGCCGCAACCAGCTACGAACACCCCCTACTGCGGGCGCGACGCCATACCGGCCCGAGGGGACGTGGCGGGGTGCCCCGCAGCGCGGCGCACATGTTCCCAGGGAGAGCCGAAGAACAACCCGCACGGTGCGCCGCCGAGGAGGTACCCCGGCGCGGCACCGACCCCACCCACGGACAGAGCGTACGACCGCAACCCCACACCCCCGCCCCGAAGGGGCGGAAAAACGCTTGTGGCGCTCACGTCACAGACCAACGTGACCGTGGACGTCGCGCGAACCCGCCCGGAGGGCACCCCGCACGACCGCAACTCCCATCCCCCGAAGGGGAGGGAAAGGTCTCCGGCCTCCGGTGCGACCCCCTCTCCCCGCCCCGAAGGGGCGGGTCTTCGCCGACCTTCGGCCGAAGCCCCCTTTCCCAGCCGAAGGCCGGGGGTGGGGGGAGCTCCGCGCCTTCGGCGCGGAGAGGGAGTGACTCCGCCCCGAAGGGGCGGGAAAACCCGGCCTTCGGCCGGGACGGGGTGGCGCTTCGCGCCGGACGCGCGGGGGAGCGAGGACCGCGACGATCACGCCACCCGCAGGGAAACGTCATCGGCCGGGCGCGAAAGACTTCAGGCGCGTCGACCGTGACGTCGGACGACAACGCGGCGCAGGCCGTGGAGAACCGCGCCCGCGGTGAGGGCCACGCCGCCCCACACCACGGAGTGCAAGGGCAACGTGAAGGCGAGCAGCACACAGCCCGCCAGCCCGGCGACGGGAACGACACGCGGCGGACGCCCCTCCGCCGCCACCAGCGTGAGCGCAGCCGCGTTGGCGACGGCGTAGTAGACCAGGACGCCGAAGGACGAGAAGCCGATCGCGCCGCGGACGTCGACCGTGGCCGCCAGGACGGCCACCACCGCACCGACCGCGATCTCCGCGCGGTGCGGCACGCCGAACCGCGGGTGCACCGCGGCCAGGACGTGCGGAAGATTCCGGTCGCGCGCCATGGCCAACGCCGTACGCGACACCCCGAGGATCAGCGCGAGCAGCGCGCCGAGCGCGGCCACCGCCGCGCCGACCCGCACCACCGGCGCCAGCCAAGCCGCCCCCGCCGCCGTGGCGGCCTCGGCGAGCGGCGCGGCGGCCCGCGCCAGCCGCTCCGGGCCCAGCACCGCCAGGACGGCGGTGGTCACCGCCGCGTAGACGGCCAGCGCGATGCCGAGGGCGAGCGGCACGGCGCGCGGAATGGTCCGTTCGGGCGCGCGGACCTCCTCGCCGAGCGTGGCGACGCGCGCGTACCCCGCGAACGCGAAGAACAGCAGCCCCGCGCCCTGAGCCGTGCCGTACCAGGACGCGTCCCCGTGCCACGCCAACCCGGCGGCCCGCGCCGCGCCGCTCGTGGCGCAGGCGACGACGACCGCGGCCAGCACGGCGAGCACGACGGCGACGACGGCCCGGGTGACGCCCGCGGACTTCCGCACCCCGACGCAGTTCACGGCCGTCAGCGCCACCGTGGCCGCCACGGCGACCGCGGAGGCGTGCGCGGGCCACGCGTAGGCGCCGACGGTGAGCGCCATCGCCGCGCACGAGGCGGTCTTGCCGACGACGAAGGCCCAACCGGCGAGATGGCCCCAGAAGGGCCCGAGCCGTTCGCGCCCGTACACGTACGTGCCGCCGGCGGCCGGGTGGCGGGCGGCCAGCCGGGCCGAGGACGTGGCGTTGCAGTAGGCCACCGCGGCGGCCAGCGCCAGCGCGGCGGGGAGCGCGGAGCCGGCGGCTCCGGCCGCCGGGGCGAGCACGGCGAAGATCCCCGCCCCGAGCATCGCGCCGAGGCCGACGACCACCGCGTCGGTGAGCCCGAGCCGCCGCTTCAGCGACGGGTGACCGGGGTGACCGGGGGGATCGGAGGCGCCGGGGGGCTCGGTGCCCCCCGGAGGGCCGGCCGTAGGACCGCTCATGTCTCGCTCCTCGCGCTCCCCGCTGACCGAGTGGTTCGGGCCGGAGCGTAGGGGACGGCGGGCCCGCGGCGCGAGGCCCTGGGCGGCGCGCACCCGAGGCGTCGCGCACCCGAGGCGCCGCGTGCCGCGCCGCGCCGACAGGGCGGCCCACGCGAGCACACGCGACCCCGTGCGAGCGGGAGCACCCCGAACAGAGCAGCGGAGCAGTCGAACGGAGCCGCCGTGAGGACGGCCGTCGGCGCGTCAGGCCGGCGCCAGGGCCAGAAAGCGGTTCAGATACTGCGGCTTGATGCGGCGCATCGGAAGCAGCATATAGAGGCTGAGCGAGTTGAACGGAGGGTCGTACGAGGGCTCCCCGCACACCCAGGCGCCCACGCGCAGATTGCCGCGGATCAGCGGCGGCATCGCCGTGGGCGGCAGCGGCTCCGCCGAGGTGGTGGGCAGCGGCCAGGGGCGGCGCGGCACGACGCGGTACTCCTGGGGGGAGAGGTGGCGGTGCGTCGCCGTGCGCCAGACCCGCGCGGCCCACTCCTCGCCCCCCTGCAGTTGCACGGAGCAGCAGCCGCCCAGCCAGCTGTGCCTGCCGCGTACGAGATAGCGGGCGAGTCCGGCCCACAGCAGCGCGATCACCAGCCCGTTGCGGTGGTCGGGGTGCACACACGCCCGCCCCCCGTCGACGAGGCCGCTTCGAATGGCGGTCAGCCGACCGAGGTCGAACTCCTCGTCGGAGAACGTGCGTCCGATGGCCCGCGCCCGCTCCGGGGGCAGCAGCCGGTACGTGCCCACGGTCGTGCCGGTGCTTCTCTCCCGTACGAGCAGGTGGTCGCAGTGGACGTCGAAGGGGTCCGTGTCGTGCCCCGGGACGCGGATGTCGAGAGGGGCTCCCAGGATGCCGACGAAGATGTCGTAACGGAGCCGCTGGGCCGCTCGTACGTCGTCCTGGTCGCGGGCGAGCGAGACGGTGTACCGGGGGAGGCCGAGCTCTCGGGCGGGGGCAGTCACGCGTGCTGGCATGGTCGAGACCAATCTCCTGGGCGGCGCCTGGACCGGTGGGATCGTCCGGTGATCGACGAGTGTAATAAGCCATTTACCCCTTTTGGGGCTATGGGCCGCATTTGGCGTGGCTTGTCGCTCGTGGCCGCGCCCCCGCTGCCGTGGCGGCCCGCCCGCCGGGTGGCTCGCGGGCGTCACCCGGGTGGCGCAGCGGCCCCTGCCGCGGCGGGCGGCACGGCCGAGCCGCCCGCCGCGGTCGCCGAGGCCCCCGGAGGCCGGGCCCGCCACGGCGACCCAGGGCCCCGGGGACCGCGGGATCTCTCCTTTGACATGAAGTCAACTTGAGGTTTTAGCGTGGGGCCCACGACACCGGCCTTCCGGTCCGCGAACGCCGCACCAGCGGCTTCCACGCGGCGGGGAAGGCCATGACACACGGGAGACAGTCATGACCGAACGCCCCACCGCCGCCCGCCCGATGCCCGACGAGCGGGACGCCCGGGCGATCGAGGAGGTCATCGCCTCCTTGGAGGAGGGCTTCAACGCGAAGGACGCCGCGATTCTCGACCGCTGGTTCACCGCCGACGCGGTGACGATCGTCCCGAACGGCACGATCCTGCGCGGCTGGGACGAGTTGTTCCCCTATCACTCGGCCCGGCTGGCCGGGCCGGTCAAGGACTGGAGCACGGCCTTCTCCGTCCTCGACATCGCCTTCCTCGGCCCGGACACCGCCCTGGTCAACACCCGGCAGGAGACGACGACCCCGGACGGCGGCTTCGCCAACCACGGCACCTGCGTGCTGGTCAGGAAGGACGGCCAGTGGTGGCTGGCCGCGATGCACCAGACGAACGTGGTGGCGCCCGGGAAGTGAGCCCCGGCCGCCCCCGCCCGTGCGGCGGCGCGGCGGACGCTCGGACCAGCGCCCGGACCAGCGCCCGGACCAGCGCCCGGACCAGCGCCCGGACCAGCGCCCGGACCAGCGCCCGGACCAGCGCTCGGGCCAGCGCTCAGACCAGCCAGGTGCCGCCCCGCATCACCTCCCGGCCCGCCAGCTCGTTCTCCTCGCGCCAGGCGAGCACCCGGCACGGCCGGAACCGCAGAAAGACCCAGGGCGCGCGCCCCCGGGGGTCCCAGTTCAGCTTGGCCGCGAAGGCGTCCCCCTCGGCCCGCGGCAGCGCGTCACTGGGCACGACCTCGATCGCGTCGCTGTCGCACTCGACGAGCACCACGTCCCGGGTGTGGCCCAGGGCGATCCGTGCCGCGCCCCCGCGCCGGAGGTTGCGGGCGGTGGCGTTGACCGCCTTGGTGGACATCAGCAGCGCCCCGCCGTGCCAGACGAACGACAGCGGCACGAGGCAGGGCGCGCCCCGCTCGTCGGCCGTGGACACCCAGGCGTCCTCGTCGTTCTCCAGTCGCTCCAGCACATCCCGCTTGCGTTGCCCGGCGTCGCGCGGGGCCTCGTGGATCGTCATGCCGGGACGCTATCGACCGCCGTGCCCCGGGCGCCTCGGCCGTCGGCCGTACGTCCTCCGGCGTACGGCCGACGGCCGGGAGCACGCCGTACGGGGGGGCGCCGTCGCGGCGGGCCGGCCGGACAGGGGTGCCGCGCCGCTCAGCGGGAGGTGAGGGCGGCCAGCCGACGGTCGATCAGATCGGCGGTGGCATGGCCCTGGGCGAGCACCGTGCTCCGGGGGCCGTCCACGGCGAGCAGCGTGGGGAAGCCCCGCACGCCGAGCTCCGCGGCGCGGCGGAAGTCCGCCTCGGCGGCGGCCCGCGCGGCGGGGGAGCCGAACGCGGCGACCACGGCCTCCGCGTCGAGGCCGGCCCGCTCGGCGATCGCGCGATACGTAGCCGGCTCGGACAGGCTCGCCCCGTCGCGGTAGAACGCCTCCTGGAGCGCGGCGGCGAACTCCACCGCCCGCTCGGGCGCGGCCTGCCGCAGCGCGGCCATGCCCCGGGCGGCGGCCTCGGAGTCCATGACGAACGAGCCGTCGGCGATCAGCCGCTCGTAGGCCTCGCCGAACTCCGCCCCGGTCGTCTCGGCGATCGTGGCGTTGGAGCCCTGGACGTAGCCGAACTCCCGGATCGGCACCCGTCGCGCGCCGGTGAACAGACCGCCGGAGACCACCTCCACCGGCAGCTCCGGATGGCGGGCCGCGATCTCGGTCATGGTGCGGGCGAACCCGTACGACCAGCCGCAGTAGGCGTCGAAGACGAGGACGAGCTTCATCGGGGGCCTTTCGGAGGGAGATCTCGTGGATCTCGCGGAGTGTGTCGCTCACCCGTCCCAACAATGCCTGACGGGTCAGGTATTTCCGGGCGGGTGGTGTGATGCGCCCCACGCCGGGCCGAGCTGGCTCCCCGCCGGGCCGAGGGGGCCCCGCCGGGGCGAGGTGGTGGTGGCCGGTCGCCGGCCGCGGCCGTGGCGCCCCTGCCCGCCGGGGGAGTCGTACGGGTCCCTACGATGGGGCGCGTGACACAGTGGCGGCTCCGAGCGGCCCGGCCCCCCGGGGTACGGGTCCGATGGCTGCTGCTCGTGCTCGGAGTGCTCGCGGGTGTCGTGGCGATGCACGGGCTGGGGTCGGTCGCCGCCAAGGGGGCGGGGCGGGCCGCGGCGGCGTCGCACCACGGCGGGCCGGCCGCCACCGCTCCGGGGTCGGTCGGCGCTCATGTCGCCGGTGAGCGCGGAGGCGTTCCTGACGCCCGCACGCAAACCGGCGTTCATCAGCCCGGCGCTCACGAGGCCGGGCCCCCTCGGGCCCTGACGCGCATCGACGCGGAGTGCGGCCACACGGGCGGGGCCGGTGGCGGTGGCCATCTGTCGCACGCCGATCCCACCTGCGCGGCCGGCGGCATCGCCTCCGCCCCCGCGCTGCCCGATCCGGCACCCGCGCCCGCCGCCGCGGCCGGTCCTCCGGCCGCCACCGGGCGTACTGCCTCGGCGGAGCGGGGCGACCGCGCGCCACCCTCCCTGAGCCAACTGCAACTGCTGCGCATATAGGCGCGCCCGCGGTGTCCGGCCGTACGGAAGGCCGGGCCCCGCTTCGGCATGCCTTTCTTCCCGCACCTTTCGTGCGTTCACCGCACAGCAGAACAGCAGGAGTTGCTCACCATGACCGCACACCGCTCCGTACGACGCGCTGCCGCACGCCGGTCGCCCGCCCGCGGCCCGCTCGTCCGCCGCGCCCTCGCCCCCGCGGTGGTCGCCGCCGCGGCCGCCCTCGTCCTGACCGCCTGCGGCGGCAGCGGCGACGGCTCCGCCGACCGCGACAAGAACGCCGCGCCGAGCGCGTCCGCGTCCCCGTCCGCCGGGTCCTCGCCCGGCGCCACCTCGCACAACGCCGCCGACGTGTCCTTCGCCAAGGGCATGATCCCGCACCACCGTCAGGCGGTGGAGATGTCCCGCATGGCCGCCACCCGGGCCTCCTCCCAGGAGGTGAAGACCCTCGCGGCCGAGATCGAGAAGGCGCAGGCCCCGGAGATCGAGAAGCTCTCCGGGTGGCTCACCATCTGGGGTGAGCAGGTGCCGGCGGCGTCGGCCGGCATGGACCACTCCGGGCACGGCGGCGGTCAGGGCGGCGGCCACGACGGCATGGCCGGGATGATGAGCGCCGAGGAGATGGCCGACCTGGAGAAGGCGTCCGGTGAGGCGTTCGACACGGCCTTCCTCCGGCTGATGGTCAAGCACCACCAGGGCGCGGTCGACATGGCCAGGACCGAGAAGTCCAAGGGCGCCCACCAGCCCGCGAAGGACATGGCCGATGCCATCATCACCTCGCAGAGCGCCGAGATCACCAGGATGAACGCTCTGCTCGGCAAGGGCTGACCGGGCCCGCGGGGCCGGAGCTGACCGGGGCCGGGGTCGACCGGCGCGGTCGGCGCCGGCCCCGGTCCGGATCGACGGCCGGCCCCGCCCCCCGGTCCGGGTCGACGGCCGGCCGCCGGCCGCGCCTCACGTGATCGACGTGTCGCCGAACGACTCCAGCAGGGTCCGCAGCCCCCGGGCGATCCGCTCGCACTCCGCGCGGTCCAGCGGTTCGAGCATCCGCGCCTGATTGCGCAGATGCTCGACGAGCACCTCGCGATTGGCCTCGTGCCCCCGCTCGGTGAGGCGGATCTTCACCGAGCGGCGGTCGGCGCCGTCGCGCACCCGCTCCACCAGGCCCTTCGCCTCCATGCGGTCGATCCGGTTGGTGATCGCGCCGGAGGTCACCATGGCCCCCTTGAGGAACGCGCCCGCCGTCAGCTCGTACGGGGGGCCCGAGCGCTGCAGGGTGGTCAGGACGTCGAACTCGCCCAGCTCCAGCCCCCGTTCGGCGCAGAAGGTCTTGAACTCCTTCTCCAGCACCCGGCTCAGCCGCAGAACGCGGGCGAGGACCTCGATGGGCCAGAGGTCGTCCGCGAGGTCCGGGCGGTGCCGGAGCCACTGGTCGATGATCCCGTCCACCGCGTCGCTCATCAGGTTCCTCTCCGTCGGGCGATTCCTCTCAATGTTAAGACACTTGACGTTGAGGTGGCTCGGCTGTTTCTATCTCAACGTTGAGATTGTCAACCTTGAGAACTTCGCCTTCCCGCAGGGAGTCGTGCATGTCCGCAGCCTCCACAGCCCCCGTACCCTCGGCGCCCTCCGCCACCGGGGCCACCGCTTCCGGCCCCTCCACCTCTGCCGGGTCCGCCGCTCCGCCCCGGCCCGTACCCGTCCTCTGGCTGGCCCTGCTGGCGACGCCCTTCGCCGCCGGGGCCAACAGCCCCGTACTGATCCTTCCCGGCATGGCCCGCTCGCTGAACGTCGACGTGGCCGCGGTGACCTGGCTGGTCACCGCCTTCGCCTGGGCGACGGCGATCGGCACCCCGCTGATGGCGGCCCTGCTCCGCCACCGCGGCCTCGCCGGCACGCTCCGGGCGAGTTCGGCGCTCCTGCTGGCCGGCACCGCCGTGCTCGCCGCCGCGCCCTGGCTGCCCCTGGCGCTCCTCGGGCGGGCCGCCCAGGCGCTCGGCGGCGCGGGACTGGTCGCCGCCGCGATCGCGCTCGCCGGCACGGTCGGCCGCATGGGCGTCATCACCGCCGGCTTCGGCGTCATGGGCGCCACCGGGCCCCTGCTCGGCTCGCTGCTCGGCGGCGCCACCTCCTGGCGGGTGGCCCTCTCGATCTCCCTGGTGAGCCTGGTCGCGGTGCCCGCCGTACTTCGCGCCGCGCCCACCACGGCGGCGCCGGCCGCCGGTGCCGGCCGGTTCGACAGCCGCGGCGCCGGGCTCCTCACAGCCCTGGTCACCGCGCTGGTCCTGCTGCCCCGGCACCCGCTGCCCGCCGTACTCGCCGCACTGGTCGCCGCCGGATTCCTCGCCGCGCACGTACGCGGTCGCCCCGAGGGCTTCGTGCCGGTGGAGGTCGTCCGCAGCCGGGCGTTCAAGTCCTCCGCCCTGCTCGCCTGCGCCCTCTCCACGTCCTACTTCGCGCTGCTCTTCGCGCTGCCCCGGCTGCTCCAGGACCGGACCGACTGGTCCACCACCGCCATCGGCGCCGGACAGCTCGTCGCTCTCCTGGTCGGCTCCGCCCTCTCCTGGCTGTTCTCCGCGGCCTCGCCGAGGATGGGTCGCCGTACGGTGTTGGCGGTCCTCGTCGCGGCCGGCGCCCTGGCCCCGGTGCTCACCCTGATCGACCCGTGGCCCCCGCTGCTGCTGCTCGTCGCCACCCTGGGAGTCTTCGCCACCACCGCGGGCAACGCCGTTCTCTCCGTCCGCGCGGCGAGCGCGGCGGCGGACCGCCGGCGCCCGACGGCGCTGGGCCTGTTCACCCTCTGCTACCAGCTCGGCGGCGCGTTCGGCCCGGCCATCACGGCCCTGGTGGCCCTCGCTTGAGACGGTCCGCCGCCGCCCTGAGGACTCCGGGCGCGGAGCCGGGCCGCCGCGTCAGCCGCCGCGGGTGCTCCGGTGCGGGTGCTCCGGGGCGGCCGGGTCAGGACCCCGTGGAGGGGTCTCGTCCCGGTGGTTCGAGGACTTCGAGGATGTGGTCCTTGAGCGCGGAGACGGTGGGACGGCTCCACAGAACAGTGCGCGGGAGTTCGATGTTCAGATGGTGCTGCAGCCGGTTGCGGGTCTCGATGGCGAGCAGCGAGTCCACGCCGAGGGAGACCAGCGACGTGTCGGCGTCGATGCGTGCGGTGTCGAGCCGCAGCAGGGCGGCGAGCTCTTCCAGGATGCGGGCCTGCAGCAGGCGTTCGCGGTGCTGAGGGGTTTCGGCGTGGCGCAGGTCCTCCAGCCAGTCGCCGGCCCCGGACGACTGCTGCCGGGTCGGCAGGAGCTGGGTGAAGAAGGGGAGGGCGGCGGTTTCGGGATACGCCTTCAGCCAGCGCGCGAGATCGAAGTCGATATAGCCGACGCGGGGGCGGTCGTGGTCGAGGATGTGTTCCAGGGCGGCCAGCCCCTCGCGTGGGGAGAGCATGGTGTGGCCCCGGGCCCCCATGGCCGCGCCCCGGCCGACCTGTCCCCATGGCCCCCAGTTGATGGTGGTGGCGGGCAGGCCCCGCGCCCGGCGCCAGGCGACGAATTCGTCCATCCAGGCGTTGCCGGCGGCGTAGGCGGCCTGCCCGGGTGAACCGATCACGGAAGTGAAGGAGGAGAAGGCGACCCACCAGTCCAGGGTGGGCGCGGTGGTGGCGTGGTGCAGCTGCCAGGTGCCGAGGGCTTTGGGACGCCACACGCGATCCAGGAGGTCGCGGTCGAGGCGGGCGACGGTGGCGTCCTCGACGACGCCGGCCGCGTGCAGGACTCCTCGCAGCGGGTGCCCGGTGGCCTCGGCGGCCCGGACGAGGCGAGAGGCGGTGTCGGGGGCCGCGAGGTCTCCCGTGACGATGTCGATGCGTGTTCCCGCGGCGCGCAGGGCATCGACGGCGGCGGTGGTGTCCGGGCGCGGGGCGGTGCGCGCGTTGAGGACGACGGCACCCGCCCGGTGGGTGGCGAGCCAGTGGCACAGCACCATGCCGAGGCCGCCGAGACCACCGGTGATCACGTAACTGCCGTCCGGGCGTACATGGCGACTCCGCTCGGAGGGCAGGAAGGCGCGAACGGAACCGGTCCGTGGCCACTGAACGCTGATCGGACGGCGCTGCTGGTCGATGGGGGCGGGCGAGGCGGCGGGGAGGGGCCACGTGGTGCACGGCCACTCCAGCGGCGGACTGCTGGACAGGCTCCGGCCGACCTCGGCCAGCAGAGCGGCGAGGGTTTCCGGCGAGTGTGCGGCGAGGGAGTGCAGGTCGACGCTGCTGACGGTGATGCCCGGCCGGAAGGGCGCGGTCGCCGGGTGGCGGCCGCGGAGGGACGCGCGGTCGGCACAGTCGACCAGCCGGCCCTGCGGAGCCAGAAGTTCCGCGCTTTCCCGCCACGCGGTACGGGAGAGGGTTCCGGTGACCACCGCCAGCGGGTGGCCGTGCGTGGCCTGGCGTACCTGGGCGGCGAACGACGGTGATGCGGGGTCGAGTACTCGCGCGACGCCGAGTGCGCGCAGATGGGCGCGTTGTGCCGGGCTCGCCGCCGTGGCCAGGACGGTGGCTCGGTGAGCGACGGCGATGTACAGCGCGGCCAGCCCGGCGCCTTCGGCGGCGTCGTGGACGAGGATGTGTTCCCCCGGCTCCAGGCGGGCCAGGTGGTGCACGGCGTACCAGGCGGTGAGGTAGGGCAGCAGCAGGCTCGCGGTCTGGGCGCTCGTGAGCGCCGCGGGGGGTGTGACGCACCAGGTGGCGCGGGTGATCGCATGGCTGGTCGGCTGCCCTGGGGGCAGGACGGCCGCCACGGTGTCGCCGACGCGGACGCTGTGGGCGCCTTCCGCGGTGAGAACCGTCCCCACACAGGCGCGCAACAGGGACTGTGTCGCGCCGGGCCGGCCGTTGGGGGAGGGCAGGTCCTGGGGGCCGAGTCCGGTGGCCTGAGCGCGGAGGAGGACCTCGCCGGCGCGCGCGGTACGGGGAGTGTCGTGGACCAGCTCGGCGGTGGGTGCGGGGCTTGTGGCCGCGATGCGCAGGGCCAGCGGGTCGGTGCCGAAGCGGCACGGTGTCCGTTTGCGTTCTTCGGGGGTGAACGGGGCACGGGTGAGGCGGGCGGTGTAGCGGGTGCCGTGGCGCCAGGCGATTTCGTCGGGGCTGCCGGGGGCGGCGGACAGGAGTTCGGCGGCGAGGTCCTGTCCGGTGGTCGCGGTGTCGATGTCCACGACGGTGGGCGCGAGCTCGGGGTGTTCATAGGACAGGACGCGTACCAGACCGCGCAGCCCGGCCTGGTCCAGTGACGGCCGGTCGGCGGGGTCGACGCTCTGGGCCCTTCGGGTGACGACCCACAGCCGCGGCCAGGGCTGCCCCGCCGCTGGCGCGGGCAGGTGCTGCACGGTGCTGATCAGGCGCCACAGGCGGTCGCGCGCCAGTTCTGTGACGGTGGCTCCGGTCGCCGTGGGCGGAGCGGGGAGCAGAACGACGATGCCGGTGAGCGGTTCCCCGGTGGGCCGCAGGACGTCCGCCACGGCGTCGGCGGGGCGGTGGAGCGGCAGGGCGCACTCCGAGACCTCGGCGTCCTGGGCGGCCCGCAGGGCCCGGCCGAGCGCGTCGGCCAGCGGGTCCCGGCCCTCCTCGGTCAGCAGCAGCCACCGGCTGCGGCCTGCGGCGGCGCGCTGTGTGAGCGGGGCCTGGACCCATTCCTGCCGGTACAGGCGGCCGTCGGCCGTGGCGGCGGTGGGATCGCCGATGAACCCGAAGCGTACGTGGTCCGCTTCGGCCAGCACGGTTCCCGTGTCGTCGAGGAGCCGGAACAGGCCGGTGCACGAGCGGGCGTCGGCGGTGCGCAGGCGCACGTGGCACCAGCGGCCGGCGGTGGTGTCGCCGTAGCGGTGCAGCGTGCCGACACCCAGCAGGAGCAGCCGTCCGGCGTCCATCCGCCCGGTGTGCGTCCACAGCGCGAGCAGCGACTGCATGCAGGCGTCCAACAGGGCCGGGGGGAAACGGAAGGAGCTGGTCCCCAGGCGCGCGGCGTCGGGCAGGCGCACCTCGGTCAGGGCCGCCGTGGGGTCGTCGGCGGCCACATGGACGGCGTTCAGGCCGCTGAAGCCGGGGCAGTAGTCGATGGTGTGCGCGCCGCGCCAGCGGTCGTACAACCGGGGGATGGGGAGCTGGGTGTCGAAGTGGTCGCGCAACTGCCGCGGGTCGACCGGCTCGGGGCGGGGGCTGTCGGTCGTGTGCAGGTGGGCGGTGGCGTAGCAGTCCCAGGCATCGCGTGCGGTGCGGGCGGCCAGCGTCCACTGGGCGCGCCGGCCGTCGAGTCGGTCGGCGGTGGCGGCGGTTTCGGTCTCCTGTGCGTCCACGGGCAGGGGCAGGTGGAAGGTGAGATCCCGGACATGCGGGGGCAGTGGGCCGTCGGGGAAGACGTCGGCTGCCGCCGCGAGGGCCATCTCGCCGAAGGCGGCGGCGGGCAGCACGGCCTGTCCGCTGAGCCGGTGGTCGGCGAGCCAGGGAAGGTGATGGGTGCTCAGGCGGCCGTGCCACAGGTGCCGGCCCTCGTCGGCGGGGTCCGCGGTGTGCTCGCCCAGGAGGAGCGAGGCGCTCGGAGGTCGTGCGAGCGCGGACAGGTCGACGCCGTAGTGCTGCCGGTCCCAGCTCGTGGGCGGCACGTCGGCCAGGTGCCCGCCGGAATGCCATCGGGCCCACTCCACCGGATAACCGGCACAGTGCGCGGCGGCCAGGTAGGTGGCGATCGTCAGCGGTTCGTCCTTGTCGCGGCGCAGGGTCGGCAGTGCGATGGCGTCGGTGATGCCCTCGGCCGCCAGAATGCTGTCGATGGCGCGGGCCACCAGGGGGTGGGGGCTGACTTCGACGAACAGCCGGTGCCCGTCGGCGGCAGCCGCGCTGACGGCGGGGGCGAACCGCACCGCCTGGCGTTGGTTGGCCACCCAGTAGTCGGCGTCGAAGCACGCCGGCGCGCGCGGATCGGCGAGCACCGAGGAGTAGTGCCGCAAGGCCGGGGCCTTCGGCCGCAGCCCCTCCAGCGCGCGGCGCAGGTCGTCGAGGACGGGGTCCATCTGGGGGGAGTGGGAGGCGATGTCCACCGCGATCGGGGCGGCGGTGACACCCTGTGCGTCCCAGGCGCGGAGCAGGGTGTCGACCTGGCCGGCGTCACCGGAGATCACGGTGCTGTGCGGTGCCGTCCAGACCGCCACGGCGACCTTGTCGGCTCCGGCACGGGCGAGATCCTCCCGCACGCGCTCCCGGTCGAGTTGAACGGAGACCATCGCGCCGTGGCCGCGGGTGCGCGCCAGCAGCCGGGCGCGGCGGCAGATCACCCGCACGCCTTCTGCCAGGCTCAGCCCGCCGGCGACGACGGCGGCCGCGGTCTCGCCCATCGAATGCCCGATCACGGCGGCGGGCTCGACACCCCGGGCACGCCACACGGCAGTCAGCGCGATCTGGCAGGCGAACAGCACCGGCTGCACCCGCTCCACCCCGCTCACCACCTGCGGCCCGCGCAGGGCCTCCCGGACCGAGAAGCCGCCCTCCCGCCTGATCAAGGGCTCCAGTTCCCGCATGGCCGCCGTGAACCGCGCATCGTGGCCGAGGAGCTGTCGGGTCATCCCGGCCCACTGCGAGCCCTGCCCCGAGTAGACGAACACGGCGTCACCGATGGTGCCACGGGCCCATCCGGCCGCCAGGCCCGGCTCGTCCGGCGCGGCGCCGGCGGCATAGGCCCGCAGCCGCTCCACCAGTTCCTCACGGCCGCGGGCGACGACCGCGAGCCGTGAACGAGCGTGCGATCGCCGCAGGGACAAGGTGTGGGCCACATCGGTCAGCGGCACCGTGGCCCCGTCGGCCTCCAGCCAGTGGGCCAGCCGCCGGGCGCCCAGCCGCAAGGAACGCTCCGAGCCGCCGCTGAGCAGATACGTCGGCAGATACTGCCCGTCCGTCTCCTGCCGCTGACGCGCACCGGCCGACGCGAGGCGCGCCGGGCTCGGCTCGGGGGCCTGCTCCACGATCATGTGGGCGTTGGTGCCCCCGATCCCGTAGGACGAGACGGCAGCGCGCCGTGGCACCCCCTCCACGGGCCAGGGGACGGTGGACGTCGGGGCGAACAGCCGACAGCCGCCGGCGTCGATCTGCGGGCTCCACCCGCGGAAGTGCAAGGTGGCGGGCACCTTGCCCCGTTGCAGGCTCACGATCGTCTTCAGCAGCCCCACAATGCCCGAGGCCGGTTCGCTGTGGCCGATGTTGCTCTTCAAGGAGCCCACCGCGCACCGCCCCCGCCCCTGGCCGTAGACGGCTTTCACGGCGGAGAACTCGATCGGGTCCCCCACCGGCGTGCCGGTGCCGTGCGCTTCGACCATGCCCACATCGGCGGCCCGTACCCCCGCCTGAGCCAGCGCCTCCTCGAACACCCGCTGCTGTGCGGAGCCCGAAGGCGCGGTCAGCCGCGTGGAGCGGCCGTCCTGGTTGACCGCCGAGCCCCGCAGCACGGCCAGGACCCGGTCCCCGTCGGCGACGGCCCGCGCCAGGCGCTTGAGCACCAGGGCGGCGCACCCCTCGGCGCGCACATAGCCGTCCGCGGTCGCGGAGAACGGGCGGCTGCGCCCGGTGGGCGAGAACGTGTCCCATTGGGCCGGAGCGACCCACGCCTCCGGGCTGAGCAGCAGGGAGACCCCCGAGGCCAAGGCGGTGTCGCACTCGCCCGAGCGCAGGCTCTGGCACGCCAGGTGGACCGCGACCAGCGAGGAGGAGCAGGCGGTGTCCACCGCCATGCACGGACCGTGCAGGTCCATCAGGAACGCCAGCCGCCCGACGCCCATGCCGTGCATGGAGCCCATGCTCCAATAGGCGGGCGTCCGCGCCGGGCTGCGGTGTCCTCGCACGAGGTGGTCCACGGCGTAGATGCCGGTGAACAGTCCTGTCGAGGTGCCCCGCAGCGTGTCCACGGGGATGCCCGCGTGCTCGCACGCCTCCCAGGCCACCTCGACCAGCATCCGGTGCTGGGGGTCGACCCACGGTGCCTCCTGGGGCCCCAGGGCGAAGAAGGCGGCGTCGAACCCGACGACGTCTCCTTCGAGGAATCCCCCGCAGCGGGCCCGGTCGGAGACGGCCACGGGAAGATCCGCGTTCATCGCGTCCGCGTTCCACCGGTCAGCGGGAATGCTTCCGATCGCGTCACGCCGCTCGTCCAGCAACCGCCACAAGCCGTCCAGCGAATCGACTCCGCCCGGTATGCGGCACGCCGCCCCGACGACCGCGACCGGCTCCACGGCACCTTCCGCATGGCGAGCGCGAGAGAACATCCTGCCCATCGGTCCTTGTCCCTGCGAGCGAATTCCGTACGTTTCCCCGGCGGCGCTCAGGCTTCGCCACGCCCTTCTTCGCTGTCCTCCAGGCTCCACCACCGGTGCGTGATCGGCCCCTCGGGCACGAGTTCCACCCTGGCGCCGAACGCGTGGGCATTGAGTGCGGCGAACTTCGGTGACCGGCTTTGCACGATGAAGGTTCCGTACCAGATCTGCTGACCCGGCCTGCCGTGCCGGAAGGAGCCGAGCCCGCGGAACAGGGCGTGGTCGGCCGTGCTGCTCGTGGAGCGGAGATAGCCCTGCGCGGTGCCGATTTCCGACCCGTCGGGGAGGATCTCGGCCTGATGGGTCAGTTCGATGATGACCGACTCTCCTGCTATCCGGCCTTCGCCCGATGCCATCAGCTCGTATTCGGCCTTTCCGGGTACGCTGATCCGCTGGGCCTTCACCTGGAGCTCGAAGGTGGCGGCGGGACATTCAGTCACGAGAACCTCCTTTTGCCGTCCGAGGTGTCCTCGCCACTGTCCTCCGCGGGCGAACCCGGTGCAGCGGGAAAACAAGCCTTCACGCTCCGCTGGGACGCCCCCGGGAGACCTTCGCCGTCGTTCCCCGGCGCGCCACGTCCGGATCTTCCGCGAAGCGGCAATGGCGATCTCTCGGTGTGCCGCTTCGAGAAAACCGGGGAACGTGTGCCGTGCGGCGCATCAGTGCTTTTTGTGGAAGCGGGCAACACGGAGCTTCCGGGCTTCCGGGCCGCCCCGGGGGAGAGCGGAGAAATGTCGCATAAGCGGAAATGGTGCCTGTGCTCATCAAGAGATGGCGGCTTTTCGAGGCGACGGCTGATGCGTCATTCGGCTCGGCTCAAAAAGGTGGCCTGGCGCATGCGGCCTACGGGGCCTCTTCGTTCTTCGCGACGTAGGCGGCGAGGGCGCCGAGGGTAAGGCAGAGGGGGGAGTACAGGGCCAGGTTCAACCGGGTGAAGGTGGTGGGCTCGGCGGCGAGGCCGGAGTGGACCAGCCCCCCGCCGCCGCGCAGCAGGAGAACACCCGCGACGGTGGCCGTGCCCAGGCGTACGAGCCGGGCGGGCAACGGGCGCGGGGCCACGCCCGCCTGAGCGGCGACCAGGTAGGCCGCCGAACCGAGGGCCGCCGCGACGGTGGCCGTGGCGGCGGCGCTGGGGCCCTCGGCTTCGGAGACGCCGGCGACGGCGCTGGTGAATTCGGCGCGGTCGCGGAACGGCCACGGCGACCGGACCCAGACGACGTGCATGGCCGCGGCGGCGCCGAGGCCGGCTGCCGCGACCCATCCAGCGGGCTTGGTGAACCTCATGAGCACTCTCCTTGTCCGGGCGCGGCGGGGAAGCGCCGGCGCGCAGTTGCCGCGAGGCGAGAGCTCTTCTTCCGTCGATCTCCCTTGCTCGCAGAAACAAACATACATGTATGTAAGTTGGCGGGAAGGGGTGCCCGCGCCCCGGTGGGACGAGTTGAAGATCACGTCCCGGTCGCGCCTCCGGCGGTGGTCGACCTCCTCGCCGAGGGCGCGCCGGCCTGGCCGAGGCGCTGAGGGCCACCGCCTGACGCAGGGCCCCTTGGGCAACGTTCATGTGGATCGCGGCAGGACGAAGGGGACTGGGACACTGATCCGCATGGAACTCCCTCCCGACACCGTGCTCATCTTCGATCAGGACGAGGACCTCCTCGTCTTCGAGTCCTTCGTCGACGCCACGGACTGGCTCGAGGCGATCGACGTGGATCAAGGTGAGTACACGGCGGCGTACACACCGGACGGTGGCGTGCTGGCGCTGACTGCCCCCGAAGGCCCCGAGGGATCGGTTGTTCTGACCAGGACCGGCAGCGCGGACCTGGGCGATCTGGAGCGGAGGGTGGCCTGTTACTGGCGCCGCCACCGGACAGGCCGGCCCCCACGTGATCCGGCGCAGACGGCGCGGCTCCTCATCGAGGAGGAGAACGAGCCGCGACCGGGATGGCTGGCTCGGTTCACCGCCCTCCTGCGACGCGATGCCGCCGGCGCCGGCGCCGAACCGGCCCCGGCGCCTCGCCATGACGCCACTGCCCAAGGCGACGGTGACCGATGAGGGCCGCGGCCGCGCCGACGCAGGCGCGAAAGCGACTGGCGTTGCGCTCGTAACACGCCTCCGGCGCCCCGGCAGCGTGATCAATGTCCGAGGCGTGTGCGGTGCCGCGCACGTGCCGCTGCGCGCCGGCACGCGGAAGGCGAGCCGGGACACGTTCCGTAGCGTCGGATTCCGGTCGCGGGACGTTGTGCTGCGCCGTCATTCCTCCGGTGCGTTTACCCAGTTCAGCCGGTTATTCCTCGTCATTTCGGTCATCAGCGTGGTGTGCGGACCCGCTGCTGGCGGGCGGCGGGTCCGCTCCCACGACTTCTCGGGCCGGAACAGCCGGGAGGAGGTGACGGACATGGAAATTCAGCAGGACGTCTACGAGGCGCCGATGGTGAGTGAGGCGGGTGACTTCGCCGAGGTCACCCTCGGATGGCCGCTTGGGCACATGCATGACGGTGGTTTGCCACCGTTCTGGCGCTTCCCCAGCAGGTGAGACAGGCATGTGGGCTCGGTCGGGGCACGCGCAGGCCCTCGCCGGCCGGGTCCGCTCCGATCAGTTCTCGCTCGGTAGGACATGAGAGGGGGTGAAGGGCATGGAGATTCAGGAGGACGTCTACGAGGCGCCGATGGTGAGTGAGGCGGGTGACTTCGCCGAGGTCACCCTCGGGTCCCTGCTGGGGGAATTTGCGGACAGTGCCCCGCCGCCGTTCGACCGCTTCCTCTTCTGATGAGTCGGACCGTGACCCCGGCCGGGGCGCGCGCAGGCGCGCTCCCGCCGGCCGAGTCCGCTCCGATCAGTTCTCGCTCGGAAGGAGCTGAGGGGAGGTGACAGGCATGGAGATTCAGGAGGACGTCTACGAGGCGCCGATGGTGAGTGAGGCGGGTGACTTCGCCGAGGTCACCCTCGGG
>NZ_JBPQTV010000067.1:0-23948 GCF_051386515.1 Streptomyces sp. URMC 123
TACACCGCATGTATAGACGCCGTGTAGAGCGGTCCGAGGGAGAGCCGGGGCGGCCGTACGCGCGGCGCGGCACCCCGGGCTGCTGGTGGCCATGGCGATCAGTCCTCGGCCGGTGGTTCCGCCGGGGAGGAGGGCGACTCCTCCTCCCCGGAGGTCTGCTTGGGGGGCCGGCCGCGGCGGGGCAGGGGGCCGGCCGATCGGGGCAGGCGGCCGGCGTCGGCCAGCGCCTTCCGCAGCAGATACTCGATCTGTGCGTTGGCGCTGCGCAGCTCGGCCTCCGCCCAGCGGGCGATCGCGTCGTGCACAGCCGGGTCGAGCCGCAGCAGCACCTGCTTGCGCCGCTGCTGCGCCCGTCGCCCGGACTGTTCGTCGGTCACTGGTACAGGGTGCCCGTGTTGACGACGGGCTGCGGGGCGCGGTCCCCGCAGAGCACGACCATCAGATTGCTCACCATGGCGGCCTTGCGCTCCTCGTCCAGCTCGACGATGTCGTGCTCGGTGATCCGGGCGAGCGCCTGCTCCACCATGCCGACCGCGCCCTCGACGATCTGGCGGCGGGCGGCGACCACCGCGCCCGCCTGCTGGCGCTGGAGCATGGCCGAGGCGATCTCCGGGGCGTAGGCGAGGTGGGTGAAGCGGGACTCGATGATGTGCACGCCGGCCGCCTCGACCCGCGCGGCCAGCTCGACCGCGAGCTTCTCGGTGATCTCCTCGGCGTTGCCGCGCAGCGACAGCCCGCCCTCGTCGTGGGCGTCGTACGGGTACTCGATGGCGATGTGGCGCACCGCGGCCTCGGTCTGGGTGGCGACGAACTCCAGGAAGTCGTCCACCTCGAACATCGCCTGCGCGGTGTCCTCCACCCGCCAGACGACGACCGCCGCCAGCTCGATCGGGTTGCCGTAGGCGTCGTTGACCTTGAGCACCGGGGTCTCGTGGTTGCGCACCCGGGTGGAGATCTTGGAGCTGTTGGTGAGCGGGTTGACGTACCGCAGGCCGTCGGTGCGGATGGTGCCCCGGTAGCGACCGAAGAGCTGGATCACCCGGGCCTGGCCGGGCG
Organism: Streptomyces sp. URMC 123; assembly: GCF_051386515.1. Classification (NCBI taxonomy): domain Bacteria; kingdom Bacillati; phylum Actinomycetota; class Actinomycetes; order Kitasatosporales; family Streptomycetaceae; genus Streptomyces; species Streptomyces sp. URMC 123. The sequence continues at coordinate 1,057 of NZ_JBPQTV010000067.1, forward strand.
CCACCATCTGGAGGCCGCTCATGGCGATCAGGGAGGTCAGGCCCACCAGCACGCCGGCGACGATCAGTACGGTGGCCGCCGCCCCGCCCCGGTGGTCGGCGTGCAGCGCGGCGCCGCCGATGACGGCGCCCACGCCGAGGGCCAGCCCCAGCAGCCCCAGCAGGAGCGCCAGCCCCCCGCCGATGTGCCGGGCCTCGAACTCCCGGACCTGCGGCTCGGGCAGGCGTACGGTGTCGGCCGCGGCCGCCGCGGCGCCCCGCGGGTGGGTGTCGGTGGCCGCGTCGGTGGCGGCCTTGGCGCCGGCGCTCTCGGCGCTCCTGACGCTCTCGCTGCTCTCGGTGTTCTCGGACATGGGTCCCCCCGGCTTTCCGTTCGGTCCGGTCCCCTCGGACCGGTCTAGCAAAGTGATATCACTTTATCGCTCCGGGCCGCGTCGCGCACCTCCGGCCGCCGGTTGCGCCGACCCGGCGTGCTGTTTGTCACGTCCGGAAAACGCTTGATCAATGGGCTTTTGGTCGCAGTTGCGGTGTTAGCTTGCTGAGGTTTTGTGGGGGCGGACCGAGTGGAGTGACAGAGCGGAATGCGGTTGGTCGGAGCGAAGCGGACACGCGAGAGCGGCCCCGGGAAGTCCACGAAGGACCCCGCGCGGGCGGAGAAGCGCACGAGCGGCATACGCCGCCTCTTCACCTGGAAGAAGCTGCTGGGCGGCTTCCTGCTGGTGTGCCTCCTCGGCGTGGGCGCGTTCGTCGCGCTCTACCTGCTCGTCCCGGTCCCCGACGCCAACGCCGACGCCAAGCGCCAGAGCAACGTCTACCGCTACAGCGACGGCACCGAACTGGCCCGCACCGGCAAGATCAACCGTGAGGTCGTCCCGCTCTCCAAGGTCCCCGAGCCGGTCCGGCACGCCTTCGTCGCGGCGGAGAACAAGACCTTCTACAAGGACTCCGGCGTCGACCTCAAGGGCACCGCCCGCGGCCTGATCAACACCGTCACCGGCAAGGGCAAGCAGGGCGGCTCCACCATCACCCAGCAGTACGTGAAGAACTACTTCCTGGGTCAGGAGCAGACGGTCACCCGCAAGGCGAAGGAAGTCATCATCGCCCTCAAGGTGGACCGCGAGATGTCCAAGGACGAGATCCTCGCCGGCTACCTCAACACCAGCTACTTCGGCCGCAACGCCTACGGCATCCAGGCCGCCGCCCGCGCCTACTACGGCGTCGACGTCGACAAGCTCACCGTCGAGCAGGGCGCCTACCTCGCCTCCCTCCTCCAGGCCCCCAGCCAGTACGACTGGACCACCGCCTCGGAGACCTCGCGCACCCTGGTGCTCCGGCGCTGGAACTACGTGCTCGACAACATGGTCGAGATGCGGTGGCTGGACGGCGGCACGCGTGGCGCGATGTCCTTCCCCACGCCCGGCCCCCGCAAGCCCCCGCCCGGCCCGCAGGGCCAGGCCGGCTATCTCGTCGAGGCCGCCAAGGAGGAGCTGCTGGCCGCCGGCGTCAAGGAGGACGAGCTGGCCGCCGGCGGCTGGACCATCACCCTCGGCGTCGACCGCGAGAAGCAGCGGGCGCTGGAGAAGGCCGTCGACCGCAAGCTGATGTCCGACCTCGACCCCAAGAGCCGCCCCGCGGACGCCCACGTCCAGGTGGGCGCGGCCTCGGTGGACCCGAGGACCGGCCGGATCGTGGCGATGTACGGCGGCCAGGACTATCTGAAGCACTACACCAACAACGCCACCCGGCGTGACTACCAGCCCGCCTCCACCTTCAAGCCGCTGATCCTGGCGGCCGCCCTGGAGCACGGCGCCCGGACCCAGGACGGTGTGCGGATCACCCCGAACACCATCTACGACGGCACCCACAAGCGGCCGGTGCGCGGCAGCGGCGAGGCCACGCCGTACGCCCCCGAGAACGAGGACCACGTCAGCTACGGTCCCATCACCGTCCAGAAGGCGATGAACGCCTCGGTCAACTCCGTCTTCGCGCAGATGGCCGTCGACGTGGGCCTGGAGAAGGCCAAGAAGACCGCGGTCGAGCTCGGCATGGACGGCAAGGCGAACTTCCCGGCGGTGCCCTCGATGTCGCTCGGCGCCATGGGCGCCAGCCCGCGGGACATGGCCGGCGTGTACGCCACCCTCGCCAACCACGGCAAGAAGGTCACCCCGCACCTGGTGAAGTCCGCCGAGCGCGGCGAGCAGAAGGCGAACCTGCCGAGCGGCGTCGGCAAGCAGGTGATCAGCCGCTCGGCCGCCGACACCCTTACCTCCGTGCTGACCGGCGTGGTCGACGACGGCACCGGCGCGGTCGCCCGCTCCGGCGACTACGAGGTGGCCGGCAAGACCGGCACCTCCGACGACAACAAGTCCGCCTGGTTCACCGGCTACACCCCGAGCCTGGCCACCGCGGTCGGGCTGTTCGGCGAGGACTCGGCGAACAGCGGCAAGCAGGTGACGCTCAAGGGCGCCGGTGGCGGCGGCCGCGTCAACGGCAGCGGCTACCCCGCGCGGATCTGGAACGCCTACACCCAGGCCGCGATGAGCGGCGTGGACGACAGCGAGGACACCACGTTCGACCTGGAGGCCGAGCGCGGCCCGGTCCAGGGCGGCCCGCCCGCCGCCGACCGCTCCCCGTCGGGCACCGCGACCCCCGGCCGCCCGGCGTCGCCCCGCGCGCCGAGCCCCGGCGCCTCGTCCCCGTCGGGTCCCCCGCGGCCGTCGGGCCCGCCGTCGCCCCCGGTGAGCCCGCCGCCCGCGCCGCCGTCGCCGCCGGTCTCCCCGTCCCGGCCGCAGACGCCGCCCGACCCGACCGCCTCCCAGCCGGGCGGCCCGGACAACGGCGACCGCCCGCCGATGCAGCCGGTGCCGTAGCTCCGGCGGCGGAGCCGAACAACGAGAACAGCGGTACGCGAACGCCCCGGCCCTCTCATGGGCCGGGGCGTTCGCCGTCGCGCGGGGCTCGGATCAGCGGCCGTTCAGCTTCCCGCCGATGCGGTCGCCCAGATCCTTGTCGACATTGCGCCAGTACTGGATCGCCCGCTCCCGCACCGGATCGCTCACGCCCTGGCGGAGATGGCCGACGACATTGCCCACCAGCCGGTCGCGCGCCAGGTCGTCCAGCACCTCCCGGACCATCGTCCCGGCCTGCACCCAGTCGTTGTCCTCGCGGTGCAGCGCGTACGCCTCCCGCACCATCTCGCCGGCCGCCGCCCAGCCCGCCGGCGAGCCGTACGCGGCGGTGTCGGCCGCCGGGCCGCCGTGGGAGTTGGGGGCGTACACCGCGCCGACCCGGTTGGCCTCGTACCGCATCGCGCCGTCCTTGGCGTACGAGCGCACCTCCACCCGCGGCCGGTTCGGCGGCAGCTGGGCGTAGTTGGTGCCGATCCGGTAGCGGTGGGTGTCGGGGTACGAGAAGAGCCGGCCCAGCAGCATCTTGTCCGGCGAGGGGCCGATGCCCGGCACCATGTTGGACGGCTCGAAGGCGGCCTGCTCGACGTGGACGAAGAAGTCCTCCGGGTTGGTGTGCAGCGTCAGCCGGCCGACCTCGATCAGGGGGTAGTCGCCGTGCGGCCACACCTTGGTCAGGTCGAACGGGTTGAAGCGGTAGTCCGCCGCGTCCTCGAACGGCATCACCTGCACGTGCAGGGTCCAGCTCGGGGCGTCGCCGGAGGCGATGGCCCGCCACAGGTCGCGCCGGTGGGCGTCGCCGTCCTCACCGGCCAGCGCGTCCGCCTCCGCCTGGGTGAGGAACTCGATCCCCTGGTCGGTCTTGAAGTGGTACTTCACCCAGAACCGCTCGCCGCCGCCGTTGACCCACAGGAAGGTGTGCGAGCCGTAGCCGTTCATGTGGCGGTACGTCCTCGGGATGCCCCGGTCGCCCATCAGCCAGGTGACCATGTGGGCGGACTCCGGGGACAGCGTCCAGAAGTCCCACTGCATGTCGTGGTCGCGCACCCCGCTGTCCGGGCGGCGCTTCTGGGAGCGGATGAAGTCCTGGAACTTCATCGGGTCCCGCACGAAGAAGATCGGCGTGTTGTTGCCGACGAGGTCGTAGTTGCCCTCCTCGGTGTAGAACTTCAGCGCGAAGCCGCGGGGGTCGCGCCAGGTGTCCGGGCTGCCCTGCTCGCCCGCCACCGTGGAGAAGCGGGCCAGCACGTCGGTGCGCCGGCCCGGCTGGAACAGATGGGCCTTGGTGAACTGGCTGACGTCCTGGGTGGTCTCGAACGTGCCGTAGGCGCCCGAGCCCTTGGCGTGAACCACGCGCTCGGGCACCCGCTCCCGGTTGAACTGGGCCATCTTCTCGATCAGATAGTGGTCCTGGAGCAGGATGGGACCGGTGTCGCCGATCGTGAGCGAGTGCTCGTCGCTCTCCACGGGGATGCCGTGGTTGTTCGTGGTGTGCGGATGGCGCTGGGGTGACTCGGTCATGAGACGCCTCGCAGTGCGTGATGAGGATGTTTGTGCCGCCGTGTCCCGGGGCCGGTGTCCTTCGCGCAGTCAACTCCGCCGACGGTGCGTCGGCAACAGCGCGGGAGCGATTCCCCGCCCGTCCGCGCCCGTCTCCGGCCCGGGGTTCGCAGCGAATCGGCCACGCCTCAGCCCCCCGCCGGCCGCGACAGCTCGAACCACACCACCTTCCCCGTGGACAGCCGGGTCGCGCCCCACCGCCGCGCCAGCTTGTTGACCAGGTACAGGCCCCGCCCGCCCTCGTCCGAGGGGCGCGCCTGCCGCAGCCTGGGCAACTGCGGCACGTCGTCGCCCACTTCGCAGCGCAGCACGTCCGTGCGCAGCAGCCGCAGCGTGATCGGCCGCTCCGCGTACCGCACGGCGTTCGTCACCACCTCGCTGATCAGCAGCTCCACCGAGTCCGAGAGGTCCTCCAGGTCCCAGCGGGCCAGCGCCCGCCGGGCCAGCCGGCGCGCCTTGCCCGGGGTCTGCTCGTGCGGCTCCAGGAACCAGTAGGCGACATCGCTCGGCGCGATCCCGTCGAAGCGGGCGGCCAGCAGCGCGATGTCGTCGTCCCGGTCGCCCGGGCCCAGCATGTCCAGCACCTCGTCGCACAGCGGCTCCAGCGGCGGCGGGTGGTCCGGGCCGGTCAGCCGGGCTGTCGCGGTCAGCCGCTCGCGCAACTGCTCTATCCCGGTCCACACGTCCCGCAGCCGGGACTCCACCAGGCCGTCGGTGTAGAGCAGCAGCGTGGCCCCGGCCGGGGCGTCCAGCTCCACGGCCTCGAAGTCCACCCCGCCGACCCCGATCGGCGCGCCGGGCGGCACCCGCAGCACCTCCGCCCGGCCGCCCAGGTGCAGCAGCACCGGCGGCGGGTGCCCGGCGTTGGCGATCACGATGCGGTGCGCGACCGGGTCGTACACGGCGTACAGACAGGTGGCCATCCGGTCGCTGCCCAGCCGCTGGGCCTGCTCGTCGAGGTGGTGCAGCACCTCCTGCGGCGGCAGGTCGAGCCCGGCGAGCGTCTGCGCCGTGGTGCGCAGCTGGCCCATGATGGCGGCCGAGGTCATGGAGTGGCCCATCACATCGCCCACGACCAGCGCCACCCTGCTGCCGGGCAGCGGGATCGCGTCGTACCAGTCGCCGCCCACCCGCGCCGTCTCGGCGGCCGGCAGATAGCGGCTGGCCAGCCGTACGCCGGTGGGCTGGGGCAGGGAGTCGGGCAGCATCGTGCGCTGGAGGGCGTCGGCGATGTACGCCTCGCGGCCGTAGAGGACGGCCTTGTCGACCCCGAGCGCGGTGTGCGTGGCGAGTTGGGCGGCGACGAGCAGATCGTCCGGCTCGAAGGACGGCCGGTCCGGCCGGCGGAGGAAGACGGCGGCGCCGATCACCCGGCGGCGGCCGCGCAGCGGGGCCAGGATGGCCCGCTGCTCGCCCGGTATGAAGCGCTCGTGGCCCAGCAGTTCGGGCAGCGCGGCGCGGGCCGCCGCGGACTCCCCGAACACCGGCCGCACCCCGCGGAGCACCTCGGCGAGCGGCCCGCCGGGCCGCACCTCGGCCAGTTCGGCCGCCGGCACGCTGTCGGGCGGCAGGGGCAGCGCGGGCGCCGCTCGGCCGCCGGCCATGGGGTCGATCTCCGGCTCGTCGGGGATGCGGTCGGTGCGGCGCAGGCGCAGCACCACCGGGCCGACGGGGCGTTCGTCCCCGACCGGCAGCGGGTCGCGCAGATACACCAGGATCACATCGGCGAAGGTCGGCACGGTGGCGCGGCACAGCCCCAGCACGATCTCGTCCAGGTCGATGCCGCGGGCGATCCGGCGGGTGGCCGCCCCGACGAAGCGCAGCCGGTCGCCGTCGCGGGTGCCGCCGCCCGCGGCGGCCGGCTGTCCGCCGCCGGGCCCCGGGGGCAGCGCGCCGCCCGGCGCCGCCAGGTCGTCGACGGCGGGCCGGGGGCGGCTGGCGGCCCCCCGGCCGGCGCCCGGGCGGTCCTCGTCCGACCGGCCCAGCGGACCGCGGTGCTCACCGTCGGGGCGCGCCGCGTCGTCGCCCGGGCCCGAGGCGGGCCGGGCGGGCAGCCGCTCGGCCGCGGCGGTGCCGTCGGCCGCGCGGGGCGGGGGCCGGTCGGCCCCCGGTTCCATGGGGAGGGCGGCGGACTGCGAAAGCGTCCGCTGGCCGTCGTGGGAGGTCGGGTGCTCCGTCACGCGTAGGGTTCCATCCGTCCGGGGCTGCGCGTCAGGCGCGCCGAGGGTCAGGCGCGTCGTCGGCAGTGCAGGAAGAGCTGGATCTCGGGTGGTACGTCCGTGCTGGCGGGGGCGTACGCGTACGAGTCCTCCCCGGCGACCTCGAAACCCGCATCGCGCACGACCTGGCGCAATTCGTCCCGCAGGTAACCCGATACCCGGATCGTGTTGCCCAGGAACGGAATCGCGTAGTCGTCCACGTCCGCCTCGACCATCGACAGCGCCAGCAGCCCCTCGGGCCGCAGCAGCCCGTGCAGCATACGCAGGGCGTGCGGGATCTCCGCGCGCGGGAGCATCAGCAGGGCGAAGAAGGCGGCGATGCCGTCGAACCGGCCCCAGCGCTCCTCGCCGAGCGAGGCGATGTCCGCCTGGTGGAACTCGCCCGTGGGCACGTTGTCCCGGGCGAGCTTGAGCATCCCGGCCGACAGGTCGACCCCCACCACGCGGTGGCCCGCGTCGGCGAGCTGGGCGGCCGTCGGCAGACCCGTGCCGCAGCCCAGGTCCAGCACCCGCGAGCCCGGCGGCAGCGCGTCGGCCAGCCAGCGGCCGGCCGCCAGTTGGCCCTCCTTGTGCGGGAACGCCTCGTCGTAGCGGTCACCGATGGCGTCGAACGCCTCGGCCTGACCCGACCGGTCGATCGCTAACCGGTCGTACCCCTCGTACCCCTGTCCCTGGCCGCTCACCAGCCACCCCTCCTCAGACATGCCGTCGAGCCGTGCGCGTGGTCCGGGAGCCGCGCCCACCGCCCCCGGCCGGCCCCCGGGGCCCCCGGCCGGGCCGGTCGCGCGGAGGACGATCCTACGGTTGTCCCACCAGGCGGCGGCAAGGGTCTCACGAGGCCGGCCGCGCGGGGTCGCGGTCCCAGTCACGGGGCAGCTCCGGCACCGTCCACGCCGGGTCCGGGCGCCAATTCTCCCACCCGTCGGTGAACGGCCAACCCCAACCGTCGATCAGGTCCACGGCGGCCCGGCCCGCCGCGCGCACCCGCTCGGCCGCCTCCGGAGCCATCAGCCCGGCCCGCTGCGCCTGGACGAACTCGTCCTCGTCCTTCCACTCCCAACCGCCGTCGGGGTACACCTCGATGTCCAGGAAGTGGTCCTCGGAGTCCACCCCGCCCGCCCAGCGCGCCCGGGGCTCCTCGAGATTGACGTACCAGTTGCGGAACCGCCAGTCCGGGTCCCAGAACAGCCACACCGACCAGGGGTCGGCCGGCCGGGCCAGCTTGAGCACGCCCGTGCCGAACCAGCGCGACCGCGCGGTGGTGCGGGGTTTGGTGTAGCGGGTGGCCAGCGGCTCCCGGTGCACCGGGGTGCCGTCGGCCAGCACCGGCTTCACGCACTCGGTGCCGGGGGCCATCCACACCGCGAGCAGCTCGGGGGTGTCCTGGACGACGGTCACGGGGCGGCATATGTGCACGCGGCTCGCGCTGTCGGGGCCGTTGCCCCGATAGCGCCAGAGAATGTGGTCCCCGGGCGCCCACGCGCCGGTGGCGCCCCCCACACCGCTCCTGCTGCCCGCGGCGCTCGTCGTCTCGGCTGTCATGCGCAGATCTTAGGGGTGCGGCCCTGAGCAGCGCTGTGGCCGGCGTTACGGGCCTCGCCTCCCGTCGGTCCGAGGGGCGAGGCCGTAACGCCCGCCGTCCCGGGGGCGGGCCGCCGGTGTCTCAGGCGCTGGCCGTCGGGCGACTCACGGCCGGGTCATCCGCAGCACGTCCAGCGCCTCGTCGAGCTGCTCCAGCGTCAGGTCGCCCCGCTCCACGTACCCCGCCTCCAGGACCACCTCGCGAATCGTCCTGCGCTCGGCCAGCGACCGCTTGGCGACCTTCGCCGCCTCCTCGTACCCGATGTACTTGTTCAGCGGGGTCACGACGGACGGCGAGGACTCCGCGTACTCCCGCGCCCGCTCCACATTGGCCGTGATGCCGTCGACCGTGCGGTCCGCCAGCAGCCGGGAGGCGTTGGCCAGCAGCCGGATCGACTCCAGGAGGTTGCGCGCCATCACCGGAAGCATGACGTTCAGCTCGAAGTTGCCCGACGCGCCCGCCACCGCGACCGCGGTGTCGTTCCCCGTCACCTGCGCCGCGACCATCAGCACGGCCTCGGGGATCACCGGATTGACCTTCCCGGGCATGATGGAGGAGCCCGGCTGCAGATCCGGAAGGCTGATCTCGGCCAAACCCGCGCGCGGGCCCGAGCCCATCCAGCGCAGATCGTTGGAAATCTTGGTGAGGCCGACCGCGATGGTGCGCAGCTGCCCCGAGGTCTCCACCAGCGCGTCGCGCGCCCCCTGCGCCTCGAAGTGGTCGCGCGCCTCGGTGAGCGGCAGGCCGGTCGCCCGCGCCACCTCCGCGATCACGGCGGCGGAGAACCCGGGCGGGGTGTTGATGCCGGTGCCCACCGCCGTGCCGCCCAGCGGCAGCTCCGCCAGGCGCGGCAGCGCGGACCGCAGCCGCTCCACGCCGTGGCGCATCTGCGCCGCGTAACCCCCGAACTCCTGACCGAGCGTCACCGGCGTGGCGTCCATCAGATGCGTACGGCCCGACTTCACCACGTCGGCGAAGGCGGCCGCCTTGCGCTCCAGCGCCGCCGCCAGGTGCTCCAGCGCCGGGATCAGGTCCCGGGTCACCGCGGCCGTGGCGGCGATGTGGATGGAGGAGGGGAAGACGTCGTTGGACGACTGGCTGGCGTTCACGTGGTCGTTGGGATGCACCGGCGCGCCGAGCCGCTCGCTCGCCAGCGTCGCCACCACCTCGTTCATGTTCATGTTGGAGGAGGTGCCGGAGCCCGTCTGGAACACGTCCACCGGGAAGTGCTCGTCCCAGCGGCCCTCGGCGACCTCGTTCGCCGCGGCCTCGATCGCGGCGGCCGTCTCCCCGGCGACCACGCCCAGCTCGGCGTTGACCTTGGCCGCCGCCGCCTTGATGCGGGCCAGCGCCTCGATGTGGGCCCGCTCCAGCCGCTGCCCCGAGATCGGGAAGTTCTCCACCGCCCGCTGCGTCTGCGCCCGCCACTTGGCGCGCGCCGGGACGCGCACCTCGCCCATCGAGTCGTGCTCGACGCGGTATCCGTCGTCGCTCATGTGTCCGCCTGCCTCGGTCATCGTCTTCGGCCTCCTGTGGTGCACAGCGTTTGTCCGGTTCGCAGTGTTCCCAAGTTGAGCTACTCGCCAGTTAATACCGCCAGCAACGGACGCGATCGTGGAGGCTCAATGAGGCGAACCGGACAATCGGCCGTGGCCGGGCGGGACACCGGGGGAGCAGGCGGACCGCGACGGGTGGGAGGACTGAGAGGACCGCGGGGCGCCGTCGCGGCCCTGGCCGCCCTCGCCGCGGCGCTCGGCGGCATGGCGGCCACCGCCCCCGCCGCGACGGCGGCCCCCTCGGCGCAGACCCGCGCCACCGGGGCCGTGCCCCTGCCGCCCGAACTGGAAGCGGTGCGCGCCGCCGAGGCGGTGAAGCTCTACGGCGACGCCGCCGAGCGCCCCCTCGGCCAGCGGAAGACCTCGCTGATCTCGCTCGGTGACAGCGAGATATCCGGCGAGGGCGTGGGCCGGTACGAGCCGGGCACCGACGGCCCCGACAACTGGTGCCACCGCTCGCCGGACGCGGCCATCCACCGCACCGGCATCCCCGCCGACGAGACGTACAACGTCGCCTGCTCGGGCGCGAACACCGGCAACATCAGGATCGGCGGGCAGCGGCAGTACGCCGACGAGCCGGTGCAGAGCGACAACCTGGCCGTCAAGGCCCGCAACACCCGGGTCAAGATGGTGCTGCTGGTGGCGGGCGCCAACGACGACCTCCAGTTCGGGCCCGTGATCACCGACTGCGTCACCCGCTGGTTCCTGTCCCAGGGCCCCTGCGCGGGCACGTACGGGCCCACCTGGCAGAGCCGCGTCGACGCGCTGGTGCCCAAGGTCGAGCAGACCGTGCGGGACCTGCGGACCGTCATGCGGCAGGCGGGCTACGCCGACGGCGACTACCGCCTGGTCGTCATGGGCTACCCCGGCCCCATCGGCCCCGACTTCGAGGACAACCCGAACTTCCCCGGCAAGCTGCCGGGCGGCTGCACCGGCTACACCTCGGACGCCGGCTGGGCCCGCGACTTCGCCGTCCCCGGCTTCGAACGCGGCCTGCGCGAGGCCGCCCGCCGCACCGGCGCCACCTTCCTCGACAACTCGCGCCTCTTCCACGGGCACGAGGTGTGCATGGAGGACACCTGGGCCCGCGGGCTGTGGGTGGACGTCACCAACCCGTTCCCGCCGGACGCCAACTCCGTCCGGCAGTCCTTCCACCCCAATGAGCGCGGCCACGGCGCCTTCGCGTCCTGCCTGACCCAGCTCTACGGCTCCGGCCTGCGCGAGGCGAGCTGCGCCGACCCGGCGAGCACGGGCGCGCCGGTGCTCTTCCCCGGCGCCTGGGACGACGTCTACCGGCCGCTGACCAACGCGGCGACCGGCAGCTGTACGGACGCGGAGGGCGCGAGCAGCCGCAACGGCACGGCCGTCGTCGGCTGGGACTGCCACGGCGGGCGCAACCAGGGCTGGTGGTACGACGCCGGGCGCGGCTCGCTGCGCACGGAGCTGAGCCACGACCGCTGCGTCGACGTGCCCGGCGGGCGGTACGCGGCCGGGGCCGGCGTGGTGCTCTGGAACTGCCACGGCGGGGAGAACCAGCGCTTCACCCGGGCCGGCGCGGCGATCAGCCCCGCCGCGGCGCCGGGCCTGTGCCTGACGCTGTCCTCGCCCGAGGACCGCGTCCGGCTCCAGAAGTGCGACGGCTCGGCCGCCCAGCGCTTCATCTGACCGGCGGCGCGCCTCCCGGGGCCCGGGGCTGCACGCCCCGGGCCCCGGTCCCGTCCCAGGGGGCCGTGTCAGGTCGCGGAGCGCACGGGGATGCTCGTGACGAACGGCTGGGCCGGCGCCGGGTCCTGGAAGAAGTCGTTGCCCTTGTCGTCCACGACGATGAACGCCGGGAAGTCCTCGACCTCGATCCGCCAGACCGCCTCCATGCCCAGCTCCTCGTACTCCAGGACCTCGACCTTCTTGATGCAGTCCTGCGCCAGCCGCGCCGCGGGCCCACCGATCGACCCGAGGTAGAAGCCGCCGTGCGCGGCGCACGCGTCGGTGACCTGCTTCGAGCGGTTGCCCTTGGCGAGCATGACCTTCGAGCCGCCGGCCGCCTGGAACTGCTCGACGTACGCGTCCATGCGGCCGGCCGTGGTCGGGCCGAAGGAGCCGGACGCGTAGCCCTCGGGCGTCTTGGCCGGGCCCGCGTAGTACACGGGGTGGTTCCTCAGGTACTCCGGCATCTCCTCGCCCGCGTCCAGCCGCTCCTTGATCTTCGCGTGCGCGATGTCGCGGGCGACGACGAGCGTGCCGGTGAGCGAGAGCCGGGTCTTCACCGGGTGCTTGGTGAGCTCGGCGAGGATGGCGTCCATCGGCTGGTCGAGGTCGATGCGGACCGCGTCCAGGTCGGGACCGGCGCCCTGGGTGAGCTCCTCGTCCGTGGTGTCCGGGAGGTACTTCGCCGGGTCGGTCTCCAGCTGCTCCAGGAAGACGCCCTCGGCAGTGATCTTGGCGACGGCCTGGCGGTCGGCCGAGCAGGAGACGGCGATGGCGACCGGGCAGGACGCGCCGTGCCGCGGCAGCCGCACCACGCGCACGTCGTGGCAGAAGTACTTGCCGCCGAACTGCGCGCCGATGCCGATCTTCTGCGTCAGCTCGAAGACCTTCTCCTCCAGCTCCTTGTCGCGGAAGCCGTGACCGGTCGGCGAGCCCTCGGTGGGCAGCTCGTCGAGGTAGTGCGCGGAGGCGTACTTCGCGGTCTTGAGGGCGTACTCGGCGGAGGTGCCGCCGACGACGATCGCCAGGTGGTACGGCGGGCAGGCGGCCGTGCCCAGCGAGCGGATCTTCTCCTCCAGGAACTTCATCATGGACGCCTCGTTGAGGACGGCCTTCGTCTCCTGGAAGAGGAACGACTTGTTGGCCGAGCCGCCGCCCTTGGCCATGAACAGGAACTTGTAGGCGTCCCCGTCGGTGGCGTACAGCTCGATCTGCGCCGGCAGGTTGGAGCCGGTGTTCTTCTCCTCCCACATGGTCAGCGGGGCCATCTGGGAGTAGCGCAGATTGAGCTGGGTGTACGCGTCGTAGACGCCGCGCGAGAGCGCCTCCTCGTCCCGGCCGGAGGTCAGCACGTTCTGGCCGCGCTTGCCCATGACGATCGCGGTGCCGGTGTCCTGGCACATCGGCAGCACGCCGGCGGCGGCGATATTGGCGTTCTTCAGCAGGTCGAGCGCGACGAAGCGGTCGTTCGGGGAGGCCTCGGGGTCGTCCAGGATGCGGCGGAGCTGGGCGAGGTGGGCCGGGCGCAGATAGTGCGAGATGTCGTGCATCGCCTCGGCGGCGAGCGTGCGCAGCGCCTCCGGCTCGACCTTGAGGAACGTCCGTCCGTCCGCCTCGAAGGTGCTCACACCCTCCGAGGTCACCAGGCGGTACGGAGTGTTGTCCTCGCCCAGGGGCAGCAGGTCCGTATAGGCAAACTCTGGCATGGAGCCCATTCCTCACTCGGCAGACGGCTTCGGCTGGCTTCCTCGACAGCCGGACCCAGGGTAGATGCCCGCGGTGCCCGGCCTCGGGTGAGGTAAGGCTCACTCGCCCTCGGCACGGGGGCTCACCGGGCCCGGCCGCGGCCCGGCGAGCGGCTCGGGGAGCACGGTGCGCCCCGGCGCAAGGAGCACGACGAGCAACTCGGGGGCTAACGGTGTGAATAGGCGCGCGCACAGCGGGTAGGGCTGCTGCATCGTCTCTTGTGCGGCATGGGGGTGTAATTGGCCGCGGACCGAGACGGGCAAGGGTGACTCTTTCGCGAAGCCGTCGTCAGGAGTGGACCGTGCTGCAACCGCCGCATCAGCCCCCGCAGGTCGCCGCCGTACCGTCGCCGCGCTTGGAAACGCGCGATCAGGCAGGCCCCTGGCACTCGGAGGCGGTGTGCCGTCGTGACGAAGCCGGACTGTTCTTCGCCCCCTCCAAGGAGCCGACAGCCGCCCGGCTGTCCCGCGAGGAGGCGGCGAAGCGGGTCTGTGCACGCTGCCCCGTGATGGTCGAGTGCCGGGAGCACGCGCTGCTCCAGCCGGAGCCGTACGGCGTGTGGGGCGGGCTCACCGCCGCCGAACGCCGTGTGGTGCTCGCCCGCCGCAGGCGGCGGGAGGCGGAGCTCAAGAAGAGCGCGCGGCCGGCGGTGCCCCATATCGCCGCCGCGGGCTGAGATCGCCGGGGCCCGCGGTCACGAGGGCCCGGATCGACAGTGGAGGGGCACCCCGCGGTGGGGTGCCCCTCCTTCGTCGTGCGCGGCCGGTGTCGTACGGTGCCCGGCCGGTACGCGGTGCGTGCGGGCGGCCGCTCAGCGGGCCCGGTCGAAGTCCACCGCGCTGTAGGCACGCAGCTTGGACAGCCGGTGCGTGGAGTCGATCTGCCGGATCGTGCCGGACTTGGAGCGCATCACCAGCGACTGGGTGAGCGCGGTGTCGGAGCGGTAGCGCACCCCGCGCAGCAGCTCCCCGTCGGTGATGCCGGTGGCGACGAAGAACACGTTCTCGCCCCACACCAGGTCGTCGTTGGTGAGCACCCGGTCGAGGTCGTGCCCGGCGTCGAGCGCGCGCTGCCGCTCGGCCTCGTCCTTGGGCCACAGCCGGCCCTGAATCGTTCCGCCCAGGCACTTCATGGCGCAGGCGGTGATGATGCCCTCGGGGGTGCCGCCGATGCCGAGCAGCAGGTCGACGCCGGTGCCCTCCTTCGCGGCCATGATCGCGCCGGCCACGTCGCCGTCGGAGATGAACTTGATCCGGGCGCCCGCCTCGCGGATCTCCTTGACCATGTTCTCGTGGCGCGGGCGGTCCAGGATGACGACCGTGACGTCCTCGGGGGAGGAGCGCTTGGCCTTGGCGACCCGGCGGATGTTCTCCGCGATCGGTGCGCCGATGTCGACGACGTCGGCGGCCTCCGGGCCGGTGGCCAGCTTCTCCATGTAGAAGACCGCGGACGGGTCGAACATCGTGCCCCGGTCGGCCACGGCCAGCACCGAGAGGGCGTTGGTCATGCCCTTGGCGGTGAGGGTGGTGCCGTCGATCGGGTCCACCGCGACATCGCACTCCGCGCCGGTGCCGTCACCGATCCGCTCCCCGTTGTAGAGCATCGGGGCCTCGTCCTTCTCGCCCTCCCCGATGACGACGACGCCGTTCATCGAGACGGTGGAGACGAGGGTCCGCATGGCCTTCACGGCGGCGCCGTCGGCGCCGTTCTTGTCGCCCCGGCCGACCCACCGGCCGGCCGCCATGGCGGCGGCCTCGGTGACCCGGACGAGTTCGAGGGCGAGGTTGCGGTCGGGGGCCTCAGGGCTCACTTCGAGCTGAGACGGCAGGTGGTGCTCGGTCATCGGAGCGCACCTTTCTGTACGGCGACGGCCGGAAACGAGGGTGGCCCGACTCTATCGTCACATCGACAAAATGAGCAGAGCGCCCCACGTATGAGCACCGTATGGGCGCCGGTGGGGGCGCTGCGGGGCGCCGCGGAGGCGCCGCGGGGCATCGTACGGGCCGGGCCGCGGGCCGGTCGGGGCGCCGGGGCGGCCCCCCGGCGCGGCCCGGCGCGGCGGTGGGGGACCATAGGGGGCGTGGCAGGTATGCGCGGTAAGCAGACGGTTCGGGACATGGTGCTCTCGCTGGCGGTGATCGGTGTCGCCGCGGCGTTGATGTACCTGTTCATCCCGCACGACGAATCGAAGGACCCCGTCCGGACGGTCGACTACCGGGTGGAGCTGGAGACGGCCCGCCGGGCGGCGCCCTACAAGGTGGCCGCTCCCCAGGGGCTCGGCGAGGGCTGGCGCGCCACCTCCGTCACCTACAAGGGCGTGAGCGAGCACGGCGCCGTCTGGCACCTGGGCTTCCTGAACCCGAACGACGAGTACGTCGCGGTCGAGCAGGGCGACGGCCCGGAGCGCAAGTTCGTCGAGCAGGTCACCCGGGACGCGGAGAAGACGGAGCGGACGCAGCGCGTCGGCGACCAGGAGTGGACGCGCTGGGAGGGTCCGAAGTACGACGCGCTGGTGCGCACGGAGGGCGGGGTGACCACGGTGGTCACCGGCACCGCGCCCTTCGAGGACCTCGCGCGCATGGCCGCCGCGCTCAGGACCTCGTAGACGGGCGGACAGGCTTGACCTCGTGGACAGGCCGCGGGCCCCCGCTCCTCGCGGGAGCCGGGGCCCGTGGGTCCCGAGCGGGGCGGCCATGCGGTCGCGCGGAGCGTGGTGCTCGCGCGGGGGCCGCGGCCGGCCGGTGGCCTGCTCAGACGGTGGTGACGACCTCGTCGTAGGCCAGACGCGGCGAGCGCGGGTACCAGGCGTTCTCGCCCGGCTTGCCGATGTTCACCACGGCGAGCACGGTGTGGTCGCCGTCGGGGAAGAACTCCTTGTCGATGCCGGCGGCGTCGAAGCCGGTCATCGGGCCCGCCGCCAGGCCGGCCGCGCGCACGCCGATGATGAAGTAGCCCATCTGGAGCGCGGAGTTCAGCGCGGCGGACCGCTCGCGCGCCACGCGCTCGGAGAAGAAGACGTCCTTCGCCGCGGGGAAGTGCGGGAAGAGGGTCGGCAGCTCCTCGTGGAACTCGTTGTCGGCGGCGAGGATCGCGACCAGCGGGGCCTTGGCGGTCTTCTCGCGGTTGCCCTCGGCCAGGTGCTGGACCAGGCGCTCGCGGCCCTCGGGGGTGCGGACCAGCACGACGCGCAGCGGCTGCTGGTTGAAGGCGGTGGGGCCGTACTTCACGAGGTCGTAGATCGCCTGGACCTGCTCGTCGGTCACCGGCTCGTCGGTGAACGTGTTGGCGGTACGGGCCTCGCGGAACAGCAGGTCCTGGGCGGCGGCGTCGAGGGCGAGCGTCATGGGTTGAGCACCTTCTCGGTCGGGGGTCGGTGGATGCGAGCTCCACTCTACGCGATTTAGATTAAGTTTCAACTAAACCGGGTGCGACGTGACCCGCGCCACGCGTGGCGGGGCGCCGCCGGCGGGCTGACCTGCGGTGATGGTGGGGCGGGGGTCGGGGACCGGGGCGTGCGCGGGCTCTTACGAGCGGTGCGGGCCGGTTCGTACGGATGCCGCCATCAGGCGGGTCGCACGAGCGGTGCGGGGCCGGGCCGTGCGGGTGGTGCCTGGCCCGGGCACGTGCGGGCCGGGTCGTACGGAGGCCGCCGCCGGGCGGGGCGTACGAGCGGTGCGGGCCCGGAGGTGGCTCCCGCACGGGGCGTGCGAGTGGTGCCCGGGTCGTACGGGCGCTGCGGGCTCGGGCCGTACAGGCGCTGCTGGCCGGGCGCTGCGGGCGCCGCCGGCCGGTCGTACGAGCGGTGCGAGGCTGGCCGTGCGGGATGTGCCGGGCGGGTCACGGGAGCCGTGTGGGGCGGGTCGCACGAGCGGTGCGGGGCCGGGCCGTGCGGGTGGTGCCTGGCCCGGGCACGTGCGGGCCGTGTCGTACGGGCGCTGCTGGACCGTGGGTGGCCCCCGCCCGGGTCGTACGGGCCGCCGCCGGTCAGTCGGCGGGGCCCGCCGGGCCCCCCGTACCGCCGGCACCCGCGTCGTCGCCGTCCGCCGAATCCGCCGCCAGCGCGGCGTCGAGCCGCGCCCGCGCGCCCTCCAGCCAGCGCCGGCACACCTTCGCCAACTCCTCGCCGCGCTCCCACAGCGCCAGCGACTCCTCCAGCGTGGTCCCGCCCGCCTCCAGGCGGCGCACGACCTCGATGAGCTCGTCCCGTGCCTGCTCATAACCCAACGCGGACGCGGCGGTGGTCCGCTCGGCGGTCTTCTCGGCCGTCTCTGCCATGGCTCCAGCCTAGGGGTCGGGTACGACATCGCCGGCCGGGGCACCGCGACGCGCGCTCACCGGCGGCCCGCCCGGGGCACCGGCGGGCCGGCCGGGCCCCACCGGTCAGGCGCCCGCGCCCAGTCAGGCCCACGCGCCGACGGTCACGCCGCGCCTGTCACGCCTCGCCCACCCGGACCGTGAACTCGCCCTCGGCGACCCGCGCCCGCAGCGTCTCCTCCGCCGTGACCTCGGCCGCCGCCCGGACGACCGAGCCGTCCTCCCGCTGGAGCACCGCGTAACCCCGGCGCAGCGTCGCCGCGGGGGAGAGCGCGACGACCCGGGCCCGGGTGTGGGCCAGCTCCGAGTCCGCCCGGTCCAGCAGGTGCCCGAGCGTGCGGCGCCCGCGGTGCAGCAGCGCCGCGATCTGTTCCTCGCGGTGCTCCACCATCACCTGCGGCCGCTGTATCGCCGGCCGCCCCAGCGCGGCCGCCAGGCCCCGCTCCTCGCGGTCCAGCAGACCGGTGACCGCCCGCAGCCCGCGGTCCCGCAGATGCTGGATGCGGGTCAGCTCCTCGCCCACGTCCGGCACGATCTTCTTCGCCGCGTCCGTGGGCGTCGAGGCCCGCAGATCGGCGACCAGGTCGAGCAGCGGGGAGTCGGGCTCGTGGCCGATGGCCGACACCACGGGCGTGCGGCACGCGGCCACGGCCCGCACCAGCTCCTCGTCGGAGAACGGCAGCAGATCCTCCACGCTGCCGCCGCCCCGCGCCACGACGATCACGTCGACCTCGGGCAGCGCGTCCAGCTCCCGCACCGCCGCGACGACCTTCGGCACGGCGTGCACCCCCTGCACCGGCACATTGCGCACCTCGAAGCGCACGGCGGGCCAGCGCAGCCGGGCGTTCTCCAGCACATCGCGCTCCGCCGCCGAGGCCCGCCCGCACACCAGCCCGATCAGCTGCGGCAGGAACGGCAGCGGCCGCTTGCGCTCGGCCGCGAACAGGCCCTCCGCCGCCAGCGAGCTCTTCAGCCGCTCCAGCCGCGCCAGCAGCTCCCCGATGCCGACCGGGCGGATCTCCGCCGCCCGCAAACTGAGCTGACCGCGCGGCGCGTACCACTCCGGCTTGGCGTGCACCACGACCCGCGCGCCCTCCCGCACCGTGTCCGCCACCGGGTCGAACACCGAGCGGAAGCACGTGACGGTCAGCGAGATGTCGTACGAGGGGTCGCGCAGCGTCAGGAACACCACCCCGGCGCCCGGGCGCCGGGACAGCTGGGTGATCTGCCCCTCGACCCAGACCGCGCCGAGGCGGTCGATCCAGCCGCCGATCAGGCGCGACACCTGGCCCACGGGCAGCGGGGCGTCGGCCGACGTGTTCACAGCCATGCGAGCAGGCTAGGGCATGGCACCGACATCGCCGCCCGGCCGGCGGCGCGCCCGGGACGGGCGCTGCGCCAGCAGCACCAGCAGACCCACGCCCAGCCAGACCGCCCCGGTGATCAGCGCGGTCTCCGCCGCCTCCACGATGACCGCGACCGTGACCGCCGCCCCGACCACCGGCACCACCACGTGCCGCACCACGCCGAAGTCCGCGCCCACATCCCCGCCCGCGCCCACATCCCCGCCCGGGCCGGCGTCCCCGCCCGGGCCGGTGCCCGCGCCCCGGCGCCGTACCGCGAACCAGCCCACCACCGACGCGTGCAGCAGCGTGAACGCCGTCAGGGCGCCGATGTCCACGACGGAGACCAGCCGGTCGAGCCCGTCGTCCCGGCGCGCCGCCCAGACCGCCGCGACCAGGGTGATCACCGCGGCCACCAGCAGCGCCCGCCGCGGCACCCCGGAGCCCCGGTCGACCTTCGACAGCAGGCCCGGCAGCCGCCGGTCGCGGCCCATCGCGAACAGCAGCCGGCCGGCCGCCGCCTGCCCGGCGAGCGCCGCGAACGCCGCCCCGATCGCCTTGCTCACCGCGATCAGATCGTGCAGCCAGCCGCCCACGGAGGCGTCCACCGCGTCGTAGAAGGCCGTCCCCTGCGCCGCCGGATCGGCCGCCAGCCCGGCCGCCGAGACCGGCGACAGCAGCGCGACCAGATAGGTCTGCGCCACGAACAGCGTGCCGGCCAGCGCAAGACAGCACAGCACCGCGCGCGCCACCGCCCGCGAGCCGCCGGTGACCTCCTCGGCGAAGGTCGCGATCGCGTCGAAGCCCAGATACGACAGCACGGCCACCGACACCGCCCCCACCACCGCGGCCAGGGAGAAGCCCAGGGAGCCGTCCCCGGTCAGCGGCGACAGCCAGCCGCGCTGCGCGCCGTCGCGGACCAGCACCACCACGGCCGTGACCACGAACACCAGCAGTACTGCGATCTCCATCGCCAGTACGGCGAACCCCACGCGCGCCGCGGCCCGTACCCCGGCGAGGTTCAGCGCCGTGGTCACCACGACCGCGGCCGCCGTCCACACCCACCGGTCCACCGACGGAACCAGTGCCTCCATCGCGATGCCGGAGAACAGATAGGCGACCGCCGGGATCAGCAGGTAGTCCAGCATCGCCATCCAGCCGGCGACGAACCCGGCGCTCTCGCCCAGCCCCGCCCTGGCGTAGTTGAACACCGAGCCCGCCCGGGGCACGACCCGCACCATCTGGGCGTAGCTGTACGCCGTGAAGGCCATGGCCGCCGTCGCCACCAGATAGACCAGGGCGACCGCGCCATGGCTCCGGGCGTCGAGCGCGCCGAAGACTCCCACGGGCGCCATGGGGGCGATGAAGAGCAGCCCGTAGACCACCAGGTCCTTGAAGCCCAGGGTGCGGCGCAGGCCCTCGCCGGCCGCCGCTCCGGTGCGCTCGTCCGTGGCCGCTCGCGGGCCGCCGGTGCCGCCGCTGCCTCCGGTTCCGCCGGTTCCGCCGGTTCCGCCGGCGCCGCCGGGGCCCTGGGTGTCCGCCATACGTCGTGCCTCCCGCCATGATCCGGTACCCATACTCCGGCACCGTGCGAGCTTTCCCGCGTGCGCCACGGCCTTACGATGGTGTCCATGACTGCAACGACCGCCCGCCGCGTCCTGCTCGCCGCCCCCCGGGGCTACTGCGCGGGCGTGGACCGCGCCGTGATCGCCGTCGAGAAGGCCCTCGAGCAGTACGGCGCGCCCGTCTATGTGCGCCACGAGATCGTGCACAACAAGTACGTGGTCAAGACCCTGGAGAAGAAGGGCGCGATCTTCGTCGACGAGACGGTGGAGGTCCCCGAGGGCAACATCGTGATCTTCTCCGCCCACGGTGTGGCACCGGTCGTGCACGAGGAGGCCAAGCGCGGCCGGCTCGCCACCATCGACGCCACCTGCCCCCTGGTGACCAAGGTCCACAAGGAGGCCGTGCGGTTCGCCAAGGAGGACTACGACATCCTCCTCATCGGCCACGAGGGCCACGAGGAGGTCATCGGCACCAGCGGTGAGGCCCCCGAGCACATCCAGCTCGTGGACGGCCCCAAGGACGTGGCGAACGTCGAGGTCCGCGACCCGGAGAAGGTCGTCTGGCTCTCCCAGACCACGCTCTCCGTGGACGAGACCATGGAGACCGTCGACGCCCTCAAGGAGCGCTTCCCGCAGCTCATCAGCCCGCCCAGCGACGACATCTGCTACGCCACGCAGAACCGCCAGATCGCGGTCAAGCAGATGGGCGCCGAGGCCGACCTGGTGATCGTCGTCGGCTCCAAGAACTCCTCCAACTCCGTGCGTCTGGTCGAGGTCGCCCTCGGCGCCGGCGCGAAGGCGGCCCACCTGGTGGACTACGCCGAGGAGATCGACGAGAACTGGCTGGAGGGCGTGACCACGGTCGGCGTCACCTCCGGCGCCTCGGTCCCCGAGATCCTGGTGCAGGGCGTGCTGGAGTGGCTCGCGCTGCGCGGCTTCGAGGACGTCGAGGTGGTCAAGGCCGCCGAGGAGTCCATCACCTTCTCGCTCCCCAAGGAGCTCCGGCGCGACCTGCGCGCCGAGGCCGCTGCCGCGCTCGAGGACTGACGGCCGCTATAGCGTGGTCCACATGAATGTTTTCGGTGTGGACATCGGAGGCTCCGGCATCAAGGGCGCCCCGGTCGATCTGGACCGGGGCGACCTGGCCGACGAGCGGTACAAGGTGCTCACCCCCCACCCGGCCACCCCGGACGTCGTGGCCGACCGGGTCAAGGAGGTCATCGACCACTTCGGCTGGTCGGGGCCGGTCGGGGTGACCTACCCGGGGGTCGTCACCGACGGCACCACCCGCACGGCGGCCAACGTGGACCCGGCCTGGAAGGACGTCGACGCCCAGGGGCTGCTCCGGGAGCGGCTGGGCGGCCTGCCGGTCACCGTGCTCAACGACGCGGACGCGGCCGGCGTCGCGGAGATGACCTTCGGGGCGGGGCGGGGCAGAACCGGCACGGTCATGGTGCTCACCTTCGGCACCGGCATCGGCAGCGCGGTCTTCACGGGCGGCCGGCTGCTGACCAACACGGAGCTGGGCCATCTGGAGCTCGGCGGCCACGAGGCGGAGAAGCGGGCCTCCACCCGCGCCAAGGAGGACGAGGGGCTCAACTGGGAGCAGTGGGGCCGCCGCGTACGCAAGTACCTGGCGCACCTGGAGATGCTGTTCTCGCCCGAGCTGTTCGTCATCGGCGGTGGGGTGAGCCGCAAGGCGGAGAAGTTCCTGCCGCACCTCACCGGCATTCGCGCGGAGATCGTTCCGGCGCACCTGCAGAACAACGCGGGGATCGTGGGGGCGGCGATGGCGGCCAGGGCGGCGGTGGAGGGCGCGTAGGGGGCGCGGCGGGGCGTTCGCGGCCGGCGTCGCGGGCGCTTCCCGTTTCCGGCGCTCAGGGGCGGGGCCCTCGGCCGCGCGCCGACTCGCGACTCGCGGCCCGCGGCTCACGGTGCTCAGGGGCGGGGTTCGGGCTGCGCGCCGGCCCGCGCCGCCCGGCGCAGCCAGACCACGAGGGCGGCGGCCAGCGTCCCGCCGTACAGCCAGCCCGCGTGCAGGGCCAGCGCGGTGAACACGCCCATCAGCCGCCCGCTGAACCCGTCGCCGCCGCCGGAGGCGGGCAGCAGCCCCACGACGAACGCGATCGGGGCGCTGATCGGCGCGGTGATCAGTTCGGCGGGCCGCACCCAGAGCCCGCAGGCCGTGGCCACCAGCACGAAAAGCAGGCCGTACACGGCACCGGCGGGCCCAGGACGAGCCGGTCGAGGCCGCCGATCAGCAGCATGGCCAGGGCGCCGAGGACGCCGCAGCCCAGCCCCGTCAGCCGCGGGGCGGGCAGCCGGCGCAGGACGCGGGCCAGCGGCGTACGGCCCGCCTGGGGGTGGGCGCGGTAGACGGCGGCCCGCTCCTCCACGG